>CACXFX010000068.1 GCA_902767055.1 uncultured Pseudomonadota bacterium | reverse complement strand
AAGTTCACATTGTAGTCAGCACCAACATAAGGTGTGAATTCAATAGCTTGAGCATTCAAAGCAAAGATGCTTGCAACGCCTGCGAGTAATATAGTTTTTTTCATAAAATTACGTCCTTTATAAAGTTTCATAAACTATTATGCATACCGCTCTATACAATATAGAACAATATGTTATAGACATTAGTTTAATTTTTCAAAGATTTCAAGCCTTTTTTTTCACTTTTTTTGAGCATATATGACAATACTGTGAACAAATCTGTGTTTTAATTTTACCCTTCTTCTTTAATGATCAACCCCGTCATTGAAAGAAGCATCACCACAATCGTCGGCGACCACACCGCAAGCCAGATCGGTATATAACCGTTTATACCGAAAGCAAAAATCAATTGAGATGAAAAATAAGTCATAAATCCGATACACACACCTGTTACAATCATCAGCATTACACCGCCCTGCCGCACACTCGGACGCAACGAAAACAAAGAGGCGACCAAAACCATCGCAACCAACAAAAACGGTGAAGCCAAAAGCGACAAATAGCGCATTTGATGCCGCACGGCCGAAAATCCGGATAATTCATAAAAGCGAATCGTATCAGGCAAATCCCAAAACGATATCGCATCCGGATCCACAAAATTTTCTTTAATCCGTTGCAACGTAATTGTCGTCTTGTATTCATAAACCGGCAAACTTTCGGTTTTTTGCCCGCTTTTGAAAATCTGCACCCCTCTTAACTTAAAAACTCTGTCTTTTAATGTGCCGACAAGCCCCTCAATCCGGCGCAAAATTTGCGCGTCCTGATCCATTTCCAAAATCGAAATATCCTGCATCGAAAGTGTTTCGTCTTTTTCCTGCCTCAAAGATTTGGCTTGTACGACAAGTATTTTATCTTCAAAAGACTCGCGTATCCAAAGACCTTTACTCGAAAAAAGCATCGCCGTCGGGTCACGCGTGATAAAACGATATTTTAAAGTGGCATGCATTTCATACATTTTTGATGAAATCGGATTAAAAAGGGCAATATTTAAGACACCGACCAAAAAAACCGTCAATAAAACAGGCTTTAAAAAACCCCATGCCGATACACCGGCCGAACGAACAATCACATATTCATTGTTTTTGCTTGCCCGCCAAAAAGTCATCATCGCCGCCACCATCATCACAAACGGCAAAATCTTGTCAATCGTTTCGGGCAATTTTGTAATCGCATATTTGACGACATAACTCATTCCCGTATCATCACGTCCGGAAATACGGCGTAACGCCTCAATCGAATCAAACATCATAATGATACCCGAAATTGCGATTAAAACACCAAAAAAGGCAACAATAATCTGTTTTGAAAAATATCGGCCGAGAATTGAGTTATAGTGCATGGTCAAAAACTTTCTTTTTAAGCGTCTTTAAAATACTCTGTCGAAAGATAGCGCTCAATAGAATCGGGAAAGATAACCACAATATTTTTACCTTTCATCTCGTCACGCCTGGCGACTTCAACGGCAGCTTTTAGGGCCGCACCGGCCGAAATACCGATAGACACCCCCTCTATCGCCGCACATTTTTGCGCAAATTTAAAAGCATCTTCATCTTCAACGCTGATGACTTCATCAACAAGCTTTTTATCATAAAAAGGCGGTACAAAATTTGCCCCGATACCATAAATCTTATGTAAACCTGCAAAGCCTTTGGAAAGCATCGGGCTTGAAGCCGGCTCAACCGCAATCACTTTCAAATCCGGATTGCACGTTTTGAGGGCCTTTGCCGTTCCGGTTAAAGTCCCTGATGTGCCGACTCCCGCAACCAAAACATCAATTTCGCCTTTTAAGTCTTCCATCAATTCCATCGCCGTTGTTAAGGTATGCGCTTCAACATTGGCCTCATTTTCAAACTGATTTAAGATAATGACATTTTTGTTTTTACTTGCGAGCATTTGTGCCTTTTTAATCGCCCCCTGCATACCTTCTTCTTTCGGTGTCAAAATCACTTCCGCACCATAGTGCTTAATCAGCAAAATGCGCTCTCTTGTCATATTTTCGGGCATAACAATCACAAGCTTATAGCCTTTGGCCGCACACATGGCCGCCAAACCGATACCGGTATTGCCCGATGTCGCCTCAACAAAAATCGTCTCTTTTGTGATTTTTGTAAAACCTATTTTTTCAAGCATATGCTTGGCAATACGGTCTTTGACGGAAAACGCCGGATTAAAGCATTCGCATTTACCGAATAAATGCGCTTTTGATTTAAGCTTGCTTTCAATGCGCTTTAGCCTCAAAAGCGGCGTTACCCCGACCATTTCATCGACTGAATTATAAAGCATAAGCTTTTATCCTTCATCTGCTTCTTTAATCAAAGCCGCGACAAAATCATTCAAACCTTCCTGACGCACGCGCTTCATACGCTCACACGAAATAATACGCCGTACTTTTTTGATTGTTTCTTCAATATCGACATTGACAATCACATAATCAAATTCGTTGTAGTGTTGAATTTTTTCAACAATCAAATCCATACGCTTTTCAATAATAGCGGCACTGTCCGTTCCCCGATTGATCAAACGGCGTTTCACCTCGGCAACGGACGGTGGCAAAAGATAAATCGATACAACTTTATCGGGCGCTTTTTGCTTCATCTGACGCATACCGACCCAGTCCAAATCAAAAATAACGTCCTGACCGACATTGATAAAACTGTCGACTTCCGACTTTAGCGTCCCGTAGCGCGAACCGTATTGCGAATCGACGTATTCATAAAAAGCATCTTCCTCAAGAAGTTTATCATATTCTTCATTTGTAATGTAGTAATAATCAACACCGTCCTTTTCGCCTTCGCGCGGCGGACGTGTCGTGACCGAAACCGAAAATTTCAAGTTCGGATCCTGTTTTAACAGCTCTTTAATCACGGTTGTTTTGCCCGTACCTGAAGGCGCCTCGATGATAAACATCGCCCCTTTTCTTGTTTTTCTCAATTTATCGATAATATTTTTAGCCATTTTTTTACTACTCCATATTTTGAATTTGTTCTCTGAATTGTTCAATCAAAGCTTTTAATTCCATACCGATTTTTGTTTGTTCCAAATCCATTGATTTTGAGCAAAGCGTATTTGCCTCGCGGTTAAGTTCCTGACATAAAAAATCAAGCTTACGCCCGACGACACCGCCGCCTGAAAAAATCTCATAAGCCGTTAAAATATGCGCTTTTAAGCGATCAAGCTCTTCTTTAACATCGGCGCGCATCATATAAAACAAAATTTCTTGTTCAAAGCGCTCGGGGGTGATGTTGACATCGCTTGCCAACATATTGATTTGTTCATTTATTTTTGTTTTTATATTGTCGCGACAGTTTAGCGCGATTTGTTCGGCAATTTGGCGTTTTTGCTCTATTTCACCCAAAATTTTTTCAAGCGCGAGTTTGATTTTTTGCCCTTCTTGAAGGCGTGCCGCCTGCAATTTTTTTAAAACATCTTCAAATGTCTGTAAAAGATTTTGGCTGAGCACTTTATGCTCATCTTCGCTTAACTCGTCTTCTTTTTTTGAAATAACACCATAAGCGCATAAAAGCTCGGCAGCAGAGGGTTTTTCAAACACATCGGGATTTGCACGATAAATTTTAATTGTCTCATCTTTTAATTTTTCGAGCAAATCCGTATCGATTTTAACATCCGAAGCGTCATTTTTCGCATCAAAAGAAAGCGCCACATTAAATGTCCCGCGCACAAAATATTTCATCATCAGGTTTTTGAGGTCAAATTCCAAATCATCAAAACCTTGCGGTAAACGCATTTTAACCTCAAAACCTTTGGCGTTGACACTTTTTGCCTCAAAAGTATATGAAAGCGTTTTGCCCTCGTATTCAAAAACGCCGCCTAAACGCGCAAAACCGGTCATACTGGATATATTCAAAAAAATTCTCCTTATTTAAAAAGTTTTGTTATATATTAAGGCAAATATATTAAAATTTCTTTAGGATGTAAAGCGATGATATCAGAAAATATTTTAATTACGGGCGCCTCATCGGGCATCGGTGAAGCTTTAGCCATATACTATGCCGCAAATGGGGCAAAAAATCTCTTTTTATGCGGTCGAAACGAGGAACGCCTCAATAATGTTGCGATAAAATGCCGTGCCATGGGCGCAAACGTCAAAGCAGACATTTTAGATGTGACCGACCGACAAGAAATGCAAAAATGGATTGAAGATTGTGATAAAATCGCACCCTTAAATCTTGTCTTTGCCAACGCGGGTGTCTCAACCGGAAGAGAAACGTGCGAACATATTTACCAAACGTTTAACACCAATATATTTGGCGTTTT
>CACXFX010000067.1 GCA_902767055.1 uncultured Pseudomonadota bacterium | reverse complement strand
TGCTCCGGAAAAGACTTGAACTTTCACTGGGAACCCCCAACATGCACCTGAAGCATGCGCGTCTACCAATTCCGCCACCGGAGCGTTATTTATGAATTAAAAACTTTTTTCCAAAATGTCAAGTACTTTTTAAATGTCATCCTCAAAACCGTCACCCCTCCGAACGCAGTGAGGATTAGGGGTCCACAATTCGTCACCACTTTGAGCAGGCAAAGCTCGCGAAGTTAAGGGGTCCAAAACCGCCTCATTTACCGATACTTAATCCGAACCGTATTTCCCGTCGGCTTGGTAACTTGATTTGCCTCCTCAATCGTATAAATGCGTTTTAATCCAAGACCATTTATTTTTGACTGCATATCACCGATTGACAAATAACGCACATTATCTAAAACATACCGCCCGTTATCAAAATCATAAAATTTTAATATATTATCTTCTCTTAAGCCATTTGAATCTTCAAGACCCTGCTCACAAATTCTTTCTTTTGATTTTGAACAAAATATATCGCCGCCAAAACCATCAAACGCTCCCCCATAAATTGTATCAACAGAATTTGGTATTGTTAAACTTTCAATTTTCATCGATGTTGCAAAAGCACTTCTTCCAATAGATGTCACACCTTCCGATATTGTCACATTTTTAAGATTTCCCATATCTTGAAAGGCACGATGCCCGATACTGGTCACCCCTGATACAATAACATTTTCCACCTCAGAAGCTATCGTATGCCAAGGTCGCTCAGCCTGATAGGTCAGTTTATTCATACCGACAGCCCCATTCGGCCCGAAATCTTTCATAGCCCCTGTTCCGCTTATAGTCAAAGTATGCGTGCTTTCGTCATAACTCCACAAACAATTTTCACCACAACTTAGTTCATTATCATTTTCTGCTTTAGCAGTAAAAATAAACAACATTACAAAAAGAAAAATTTGTTTTTTCATTGTATGACCCTCATCTATGATTTTTAATAAAAAAATTTCCATCTTGAACAATCAAAACGGAAGAGGAGCTGAAAGAACTGTAGTTGCACAGGTGAACTCATTCGTCGCTAATATAACGCTTATATCGTTCGCTCCTCATCAAGGAGCAATGCAACTATTGATGTCTTTCAAACACCGCAACCATCTTGGTTACAAATCAATTAGAGCATATTTAAAAACAAAAGTCAAATAAATTTTTCAAAATTTGTTTCTTTTAAGACTTATTTTAATATTTTATGTTACGAATCGGCTTAATCATAATATTAAACCGGGGACTTTTGAAACGATGTTAATTTCATTTTTAAACATTCAATCCGATATTGTATTAAGAGCTTTGCTGGCATTTTTCACATCGCTTGTTTTATCGCTCATTTTCGGCAATCTTGTCATCTCGCTTTTAAAAAAGCACCAGCATCACGGCCAACCGATTCGCGCCGACGGCCCTCAATCGCACCTTAAAACCAAACAGGGCACGCCGACGATGGGCGGACTTTTGATTTTAAGCACGGCGATGCTTTCGATTTTTTTGTTTGCGCAAATTCAGTACCATTTTGTGTGGGTCAGTTTGCTTGTCCTGTTTGTATACGGCTTAACGGGATTTATTGATGATTATATCAAAGTCACCAAAGAAACGCCGAATGCTTTAACTGCCAAGGCCAAACTGTTTTTACAATTTATGACAGCCGTTGTCGTTGCCACGATTATCACGGCAGCCACACCACAGGCTGTCAGCAACAGCATTTACATTCCTTATTTCAGAGCCTTTCTTTATCTTTCATGGCTTTATATTCCGTTTGCCGTTGTGGTCATTTCGGGTGCCTCAAACGGTGTTAATTTGAGCGACGGCTTGGACGGCTTGGCATCCGGATTGCTTGTGATTGCTTTCACATTTTTCGGTTTGATGGCTTATATCATCGGCACACCTTTAGCCAAAGGATTTGCCCTGCCCTACATCCCCAGAAGCGCTGAAATGACCGTCGTTGCGGCCTCCATTGTCGGCTCATGTCTCGGCTTTTTAAGATTTAATGCACCGAAAGCCAAAGTTTTTATGGGCGACACAGGCTCGCTTGCTCTCGGCGCATTACTTGGCACAATGGCTGTTATCTTAAAGCAGGAAGTCTTGCTTGCCATTGCCGGCTTTGTCTTTGTTTTTGAAACGATTTCGGTCATTATTCAGGTTTTTTGGTACAAAAAAACGGGCAAACGCTTTTTCAAAATGGCACCGATTCATCACCATTTTGAACAATGCGGCTGGAGTGAAAGAAAAGTTGTGTTGCGTTTTTGGCTTGCCGGATTTTTCTTTGCATTCCTTGCCATGCTTTCACTGATTAAATTTTAAGGGAGCTTTTTTTAGATGGTCGCATTTTCAAGATTGAGCAGATCAAAAATCGTCAACTGGTGGTGGACGGTTGATAAGGTCACGCTCGGCCTTTTGATGCTGATTATTTTTATCGGCGCTTTTCTTGTTTTTTCGGCAAGTCCCTCCGTTGCACGCACAAACAATTTTTCGGACTACCACTTTATCAAAAAACAGGTCGTTTTCATTTTAGGCGCCCTTGCGATATTGATCAGCGTTTCGATGATGCGCCTTAAAAACATCAGACGCCTGTCAATTATCGGCTACATTGTTTTTTTATCGCTGATGATTGTCACGCTTTTTGCCGGTTATGAAACAAAAGGCGCTTCACGCTGGATCAGAGTTTTGGGCTTTACCCTTCAACCGTCCGAATTTATTAAACCGACATTTGTCGTGGTTTCGGCATGGCTTTTGGAAGGTGCCAAAAAATTTGATGATTTTCCCGGAGCGCTTCTTTCGACAGCCCTTTACCTCTTGACCATTACGATGCTTTTGCTTCAACCGGATATCGGTATGACGGTGGTCGTGACGGCTGTTTGGGGATTTCAGCTTTTCTTGGCCGGATTACCGCTTATTTTGGTTTCAGTTATGGGGTTGACCGCTGTTTTGGGCGGCGTCGGTGCGTATTTTACATTTTCCCACTTTCATGATCGCGTACAGCAATTTTTATTTTCGGGCGGCGAACTGAGCTATCAGGTACAAAAATCGATGGAAGCTTTCGAAAACGGCAATCTTTTGGGACGCGGCCCCGGTGAAGGTGTTGTTAAACTCCATTTACCTGACGCCCATACGGATTTTATTTTTGCCGTTGCGGGTGAAGAATTCGGTGTCTGGCTTTGCCTTTTGATTATTGCGGCCTTTGCCGTCATTGTCGTCCGAGCTCTTTATTTATCCTTAAAAGACAATAACCTCTTTATCATATACGCCGCATCGGGATTGGCGGCATCATTTGGTCTGCAAAGCATTATCAACATGTCCTCAACATTGCATTTAATGCCGACAAAAGGCATGACCTTGCCGTTTATGTCTTACGGCGGATCTTCGATTTTTGCCTCGGCTTTGGGTATGGGAATGTTGCTTGCTTTGACACGTCGCAACCTTTCGGCAGAAGATAAGGACATCTGATGAAAAAAAACGAGTTCACATTTTTAAAAAATCTTCAAGGAAAAATCCTTTTTGGCCAAGATTTGAAAAATTATACATGGCTCGGTGTCGGCGGAAAAGCCGAGATAATGTTTTTCCCGAAAGATGAAAAAGATTTGAGCTTATTTTTTAAAAACAAACCTGCCGATTTGCCTTATTTTATTTTAGGCGGCGGCTCCAACCTTTTGATTCGTGACGGCGGCATCAAGGGCGTTGTCATTAAATTAAACACCCCTTATTTCAAACAGTTCAACTGTAAAAATGATGAGCTCACCTGTTTTGCCGGCCTGCCCAATGCAAATTTGAAAAAAATTTTACCGGATTATGAGCTTGGCGGGCTTGAATTTTTAGCTTCCATCCCGGGCACAATCGGCGGCCTTGTCAAAACAAATGCCGGTTGCTTTTCAAAATCTTTGAGTGACGTTTTACTAAAAGCATGCATCATGGACTCTGCAGGCCGGACCAAAGAAATCACCCCCGATGAATTTCACTTTTCTTATCGCAGCAGCACTTTTGACAAAGATTGGATTATTCTCGCGTTGACATTAAAAGGTCAAAAGAGCACCAAAGAAGAGATTATCAAAACACTTGATGAGCAGGCTCTTTATCGAAAAACACATCAAGTCGTCGGTCAAAAAACAGCCGGATCGCTTTTTAAAAATCCCCAAGGCCACCGCGCGTGGGAATTGATAAAAAATGCAGGCTGCGATACATTGACCGTCGGTGATGCAAAATTGTCCGAAAAACATTGCAATTTTATGGTCAACAACGGCCATGCCAAAGCCAAAGATTTAGAAACTCTCGGCAATCAAATCGTCCGCCGCGTCAAGGATAAAACCGGCATCACACTTGAATGGGAAGTTGAGAGAGTAGGGCTTGAAAAATGAGGTTGTTTTCAAAACATAAATATGCTCTCCTTAAAAAGCAAAAGCCGCTTCAAAATCCCAATCGTTTTGAATTTCAAAGCGATACAATGTTGCGTTTTTCGGCACACCTGTTTTTGCTTTTGATGATAACAAGCATTGTCTTGACGGGCATTACATTGCGCGACAGCCTTATTGAAAAAAAGATTGATAATTTAACCTCGGATTTGTTTGATTATGCGGCAAAGCACGGCTTTGCGATTGAAGATATCGTCGTCGAAGGACGCGAAAAAACGACATTAAACGATTTAACCGAAAAACTTCGCCTTGACCGCAAAGACAGCATTTTAAATGTTGATTTAAGTGAGATAAAAACCAAAATCGAAGATTTACCTTGGATTGAAAAGGTTGAACTCAGACGTTCTTATTTTCCGAATGTCCTGCAAATTAACATAAAAGAAAAAGACATTATCGCCCTTTTTCAAACCGGCGGACATTTTTACCCGATTGATAAAAACGGGCAAGTTATTGATGTCGATTACATCCCGACCAAACCGCTTTTAATTTTAGTCGGCGCCGGTGCCCCCGAAAAACTTCCGGATTTATTAAAAGTCACCATAACCGATCCCGAGCTTAATGCACGTATCAAAGCGGCTGTTTTACATTCCGGCCGCAGATGGGATTTGATTTTCGATGATTTGGAAAGCGGCCTTAAAGTCAAAATGCCGGAAAATGATTTTCCTCAGGCATGGAAAAAATTGATAAAAATTGATCACAAATACGGCATTTTTAAACGTAAATTAACTATCATCGATTTAAGATATAAAGATAAAGTCACTGTCAGAATTGCTGACTGACCTGTATTGCATATCTTAAAAAAGGAAAAAGCCGGTGAATCATTCTTTTACACGCGCGTCTACTTTGGCGACTTTAGATATCGGATCATCTAAGGTTTGCTGTTTGATTGCGCATATCACACCGCGTGATAAAAAGATTGAGATTGTCGGTTACGGCTACAATGCCTCAAAAGGCATTAAAAACGGCGTCATCACAGACATCAATCAAGCCACCCTTTCGGTTTGCAACGCCGTAGAAGATGCCGAACAACAGGCCAAAGAACGTATCAACAGCTTGATTGTCAACGTTTCCGGCGATAAAACAGCAAGCTTCATCAATCGTTCAAGCATCCAAGGGCATAAAAACAGACCAATCTCAGATATGGATGTTGAAAAACTGATGTCTCAAAGCCTTGCTAAAGTCAAAACTTTTGAGGGCGAGCCGATACACTGCGTCGCGATGAACTTTTTAAGAGATAAAAGTGAAATTGTCAAAGACCCGCGCAATCAATATGCAGAAACCTTAGGGCTCGATATGCTTTTTGGCATGTACCCCGAGCTTTTATACAAAAATCTCAAAAACGTAATTGAAAACGCACATTTGGATATTGCCTTAAAAGTCTTCTCGGCCTACGCTTCCGCTTTAGCTTGTCTGGTTGAAGATGAAAAAGAGTTGGGCGCAACAGTCGTTGACATCGGCGGTGGTACGACAAGCATCACCACATTTAAAAACGGCTATCCCGTATATTTTTCAACGATTCCCGTCGGTGGCAATAATATCACAAACGATATCGCATGGGGCTTAACAACCTCTTTTGCGCACGCGGAAGATTTAAAAATCCGACACGGCTGTGCTTTTTTAATCAGTCAGGACGAACGCGAAACCATTGATATTTATCCGGTCGGTGAAGAAGACGACAACTCGATTCGCCAAGTTCCGAAATCCGATTTGATTAACATCATTGCCCCACGCGTTGAAGAAATTTTTGAAATGGTCAATAAAAGACTCGCCGCACAAGGCTTAAAAGACGCCACCAATCACCGCGTTGTCTTAACCGGCGGGTGCAGCAGCCTTGCCGGCATGCGTGAAGTCGGCAATTTGATCTTAAACAAACAAGTCCGCTTAGGTATCCCGCGCAATATCCCGAATATCCCGACATACCTTTATGACCCGAAATATTCAACCGCACTCGGTATGCTCCTCTTTGCCATCAATTGCCAGGAGCGCCGCCCATACAGTGCCAATACAAATACGGTTGCAAACCTGACCGGATTTAAAAAAATCCTGACCTGGTTTAAACAAAACTATTAAAAAAATACCCGCAATAACTAAACCCAAAGTCTTTGTTGTTTTTTTATTTTTCAAACCCATTTTTTATCTCTGAAAGGAGAAAAAAATGACATCATTTGTTCATAAAACACAAAAAAACATCGAAAGATGTTTATGCTTAAGCTGTCCGTCATACTCAGACCACTGCAAGCTTAAAAATGCAAAACAAAACAAATCTTGCGCAACCCAAACTCTTGAAAATCATACACATTATGAAAAAATGTTTTGCGCATTTGAAAAAAGTAATTGCATCCACCTTGATAAAGGCTGTCTTTGCAACAAGTGCTTAAATTTTAAGGAATATGATTTAAGCAACTGCACATATTGCCTGCATACGGGCGGAGGAAGGCAATGCCGCACTTTTTAAGGCAAAAAGAGTACAAAACAGAATCTGATTTGCTTAAAAAATATCGCGAGGCTTACGAAAGCGCAAAATATCTTTACGATATTGACGATAAATTGCTCGGCTATCAGGAAGTCTTAAATTTTTGCACCAATTCAAAAAAGTGCACCAAAGAAAATACGATTAAACGCAATCAGGTTCTGTTTTGGACATATAATCAAATCGGCGATTTGTTTGTTCAAAAAAACGGCATTGACTTTAAGCCCGACAACTATCTTTATGCCGTGCAGTATTATAGGCACGCACTTGAGTTTGCCGCCTCAAATGAAGAACAGCGCGAAACCTTACAAAAACTTGCAAAAGTTTATCGCGACCTAAAGGATGAAGAAGAATATCAAAAAACGCTCGAAAAAATCATTCTCCTGCTCGACAACGCCGTTCAAAAAGAGGCAATGCTTGATATGGCGCAATCCGCCCAAAATGTCAGGCATGAAGCCGTCTGGCTTGAAAACGCACTTGAACTTATTGATAAAGAAAACATCGGCTTTTTAAAAAAATGCCAAAACAAACTGACAATTTGCGATAAACTGCTCGGTATTTATAATCGCCTAAACGAAAAAACGGAAGCCGCCCGAATCGAAGAAATGAAAAACGACACTCAAAAACACCTGAATTAAAAGAAAACTCCGTTGCTTTTTAAGGCAACGGAATTTAATTTCTTATCTAACCAATCCGATAAGTTTTAACACACCCCATATGATAAGGAGAATAATAATAATCCCCATCCACGGAGCAATAAAACTCCAGACCGTCGGCAGGGCTTTAATGCCGCAATAGACCAAAAAGCCTAACACGACAAATCCTACCAAACCTTTAACAAAGGTTGTAAATCCGAATCTTTTTGCCACACCATAGATGATACCCACGATGAAGCAAATTCCAAGAATTTGAATCATGATTTTTATGTTTTTTTATTGTTAATAAACTTAAGAAACCCTAAAGGGTACGACAAGAAATACCTTAAAGGAAAAACTTAAAATCCTTTAATTAAACACAAACCAACCACACTAATATCTTATCAGATTATATATTAGTCCATATTTAACCTTTTGTCAACAAATTTCTTTTTAAAATCCTCCCTCTGAACGTGCTCACGCCCGCCTTTCGCTCGGTTTCGAACTCCCTTCTCCCGGAAGTTCTTATCCCCCCTCATCCACGCATAAAAGCAAAAAACACCCAAAAGGGTGTCTTTTGCTTTTATGGCGGAGAGAGGGAGATTCGAACTCCCGGTACCCGTTAAAGAGTACAATTGATTTCGAGTCAACCGCATTCGACCACTCTGCCATCTCTCCGAGGGCTACCCCTTCATAAAATAAAAAAATTAATTATGCAAGCATTTATTTTAAAATATTGCATTTTCTTTTTTTATCAGTTACCACGAGCCTGACGACGTGCCGTATCGATATAAGATTCGTTATCGCCTTCCGCACCGTGATAAGCCAAAGAATAAGACGCAACCAAAAATCCGTACGGATTCATAATCTGATCATCTTTATCCTTAAAAGAAAGTTTTGCATAAACCACACGCATTGTAACACGCCAATAAACAATCACCGGTTTTTGCCCGGGCATTATATCATAAGTCGTAAATTGTGCCTGCCATAACCCGCGAAGCAGCGGTCTTATCCATGCAATATCAATATAGCGCTGCAAACCTTGTTTCATTTGCCTTAAATTTATCGACAATTCACCTGATTTAAAATCCGTATAAACATTCGGCGTCGATGTCCAAAATAATTTTGATCCGGGACGCCAACGCTGTATTGTTTCTTCTATATCGTTTGTAATGGTATAACGATTTAACAGGTATTCTCTGATATATTGTTCACTGATTAGGTCAGTAACCGGATATTTAATTTCACGCGGTTGAACCATTTCTATTTGGCTGAAATATTTATTGATATTAAAAAATGTCGGCTGAACCTTAATGGACGGAATCATCAAATAAATGCTCAAAACCAGAATCATATTCAAACAAATACTCAACCCCGCCAAGATAACCAAAAATCTGGAAGTCCACAAATATCGCCTTTCAGGAAAGGCACCGACGTGCACTCTGACAGGAAAAGCGCCGAGTTCATCAGGGCTTTCTTTCTCTTTATATCTGAAAAGTGTATGAAAAATATCAAACATGAAAAAAATTTTAACCTCAATTTTACAATTTAGGATTATTCTACACACAAAGTTGTGTCTTTGCAACTAAAAATTTTATAAAACACGTGTTTCTTTGATAAGGAAAAGACTATGAAAAAACTGATTTGTTTAACAGCTTGTGCGCTTGCTTTGACGTCTTGTCAGACGCACCAAGAAACGGTTTATGAGCCTGTTGAGGCTCAAAAAGCCCCAGAGGCATATTATGCCGATTGGGACAGAGCCGTCAGAGTTGATGTTGATATGCAAAATATGTATCTCAATACACCGCGGCGCATCAAAAAACCGATTGATATGTATATGGCGATGGCTTTGGCTTTGAAATATAACTATACGCGTCGCATGACAAGTTATGAAGAAAACCTTGTCAAAGCCGGAAAATCGACTTATTCCGAACTTCAAGATGTCTTAAACAAAGCCGGTTACATCAACACCAATAATTCCGAAAATTTAAGTCCGGAACTGAAGGTGGCTTGGAACATCTTGGATATGTCAAGTATATATTGGCAAAATCTTGATCCGAATTTGAAACAAAATCTGGCTGTTGAGCAAAGCCGAAAAGTCACTCACAACGTGTTGCAGGAAGCGCGCATGCTTTATTGGAAAAGTTTGACGGCTCAACGCTTGTTGCCGGTTATTGATGATATGACCGAATATATGACCTTAGAAGTCGATGAAATGAATGCAACAGCCAAAGAATTGGCCGCCAAGGGTGACGCACCCTCACAAGCCGATTTGCAGAAAAAGCGCAAATATATGGAAGCTGTTAAAAACTTGACAGACCTCAAACATCACCTTGAAACGGCTCAAATTGATTTGGCGACTTTAATGGGACTCCATCCGACGACGGAATTTAAGCTTGTCGGTTCGGAATACGGCAATTTTGAATTGCCCGAAATTCGTTCAAATCTCAATCAGCTTGAATGGATGGCTTTAACGAATCGTCCGGAATTGCGTTCACACGATTTAATCGGCACGGATGCGGACAAAGAATTAATTATTCAAAAATTTTATGACAGCCTTGACACCGGTTGCCGCAAAGAAATCAAAGTTTATGATAAATGCGCAAAATCAAGCGCTCAATTTGCACATTCTTTAATTGAAGATGTCAATAAAGGAAAGGTCGGTACTTTGGAAGCCATCAGACGCGAACGTATGACGCAGCTCGTCTTAAATCAGGTCTATGTTTCCTGGGCACAGTATATGGCCGCCGTTGAAAATTATCGTATCAATATGGAAATCGCCAATACTTCCGAAAATATTGCCGAAGATTTGACATTTACCGATGGTGCCAAAAACGAAAAGAGCCAGTTGGAGGCTTCTCGCGCGATTGAAGATGAAGTCAAAGCATTTTTATCATACGTTGATGTTCAGTCCGCACTCGGCAACATGTACGCAACGCTCGGGCTTGATGCCGTGCCGTATTATATGTTAAACGAAAAACCCTCCGATATCGCATTTTATCTGCGTGGGGCTTATCAAAAATGGGCCGAGGGCAATTTGATGCCTGATAATCGTCCGTATTTGATGGATGTTCCGGTCAAACGCCCGCCTGTCAGATTACCGCAAAATGCAAAATTAAAAGATGTGACCGTCGATACCGGTGAGCCGATTTTAATTAATATTGATTTGGCGGTATTTGATGATATGGGCTTTAAGGGTGACATAACAACCCGTGCCGGTATGATTGATGATGCCAGATTGCCCAAATGGCTCAATTATGAAATCGAAAATCATCGCTTTACGGGTCGCGCTTTACCGGGCGATGGCGGAATTTACCACCTCAAAGTGTACGGCAGTGATCAAAACGGTGCCGTGGCTTACGGAACATTTAAGCTGACGGTCAGAGATGTTTATACACCTTCAACCGAGCTTAAAGGCTTGACCGATGGCAGACAGGCAACCGTTATGGCCCGCAGGCACAAAAAAAGAGATGCCTATGTCAATGAACAGACATTAGGCAAAGAGGTTGAAAAAAAACCGATTAAAAAATAAATCTTATCCTTGAGAAAAAAGCTTCTTTATAAAACGTAAGGAAGCTTTTTTTGTGCGCGTACCACATTCTTTTTTATTGCAATTTAGAAAGACTTCTTTTATAACTGGCGATATTAAATAAACAATAAGGATAGAAAAATGGGTTTTAATTGTGGTATTGTCGGGCTTCCGAATGTCGGAAAATCAACACTTTTTAATGCTTTAACCGCCACCATTTCGGCGCAGGCGGCAAACTTTCCGTTTTGCACGATTGAGCCGAATACGGGGCGTGTAGCCGTACCGGATAAAAGGCTTGATAAATTGGTTCAAATGGTTCAGCCAAAAAATGTTGTGCCGACACAGCTTGAATTTGTCGATATTGCGGGCCTGGTCAAAGGTGCCTCAAAAGGCGAAGGCTTGGGCAACCAATTTTTATCCAACATCAGAGAAACGGATGCGATTATCCATGTTTTACGTTGTTTTGAAAATGATAACATCACGCACGTTGAAGGCTCGGTTGATCCGATTCGCGATGCCGAAATTGTTGAAACGGAATTGATGCTTGCAGATTTGGAATCGCTTGAAAAACGTATTGAACAAATCAAGAAAAAAGCCAAAGGCGGTGATAAAGAAGCGATTTTGCAAGAAAGTGTCATAACACCTGTTATTGAGGCTTTAAGGCAGGGAAAACCGGCGCGTACAGCGGCACCCGCCGAAAGTCAAAAGGATGCTTTCAAACAATATAAAATGCTCCAGCTTTTAACTTCAAAACCTGTACTCTATGTTTGCAATGTTGATGAGAATTCCGCCTCTGAAGGTAATGCTTTTTCAAAGGCGGTGTTTGCCAAAGCCGAGGCTGAAAATGCAAAAGCCGTAATTATTTCGGCCGAGATTGAATCTGAAGTTGCGCAGCTCGATGATGAGGCTGAAAAACAAGCATTTTTAGAAGATTTAGGTTTAAGTGAAACGGGCTTGTCCAAAATTATTCGTGCCGGTTATGATCTGCTCGGATTGCAGACATATTTTACGGCCGGGCCGAAAGAAGTGCGCGCATGGACGTTTTTAAAAGGCTCAAAAGCCCCGCAGTGTGCCGGTATTATCCATTCTGATTTTGAACGCGGCTTTATCAGGGCCGAAACAATTTCATACGACGATTATGTTAAATTCGGCGGCGAACAGGCCGCAAAAGAAGCCGGTAAAATGCGCTCGGAAGGCAAAGATTATGTCGTCCAAGACGGTGATATTATGACATTTTTGTTCAATGTCTAAAAAAAAGCTTGCGCAAAGCAAAAAAACAGGATATGGAATAAAAAGTCTTCGGATAGATGGCCGAGTGGTCGAAGGCGCACGATTGGAAATCGTGTGTACCTGTCAAAGGGTACCGTGGGTTCGAATCCCACTC
>CACXFX010000066.1 GCA_902767055.1 uncultured Pseudomonadota bacterium | reverse complement strand
TTTTTTTTGAGCACTTCAAACCTTTTTTAATCCCCAAACGACTGACGCCCAAGATTGACATGGCGGTTAATATCCATCGACAGAATAATCCCAAAACTGATCATCACCGACAGCATCGCCGTTCCGCCGTACGAAATAAGCGGCAAAGGTACCCCAACGACAGGCAACAGTCCAAGCACCATACCGGTATTGATTAAAACGTACATCAAATAATTGGTATTGAGCCCGATAACCACCAATTTTCCGTAATAACTCGTAATACGATAAGCAAACAAATAACCGTACACTATCAGCGCAAGCTCGAGCAAAATCACAACCATACCGCCGATCAAACCAAACTCTTCTGAAAGCATCGTAAAAATAAAATCCGTATGTTTTTCAGGTAAAAAATTCAGATGGCTCTGTGTGCCATTTAAAAAACCTTTACCAAACACGCCGCCCGACCCCAACGCAATCTTGGATTGAATAATGTGATAACCGGTCCCCAACGGATCACGCTCCGGATTTAAGAATGTCAGCACCCTGTTTTTTTGATAACCATGCAAAAAATGCCACGCAATCGGCATAACCGCAATCGCCAACGCGCCGAGGCTCAAAAACTTCCACATTTCGACGCCGACGCAAAAGAAAATCACCACAGCCGTAAACATCAACATCAATGCCGTGCCTAAATCAGGTTGCAACACAATAAGCAGGGCCGGAAAAAGTGTCATCAATACAGGCGCAACCATACCGCGGATACTCCTGATTTGCCCCAAAGTTGAATTTTGAAAATACTTGGCCAAAAACAAAACCATACTGATTTTCATCAGCTCTGAGGGTTGCAACTTAAATATTTTAAGATCAATCCAACGCTGCGCACCCATGCCGATATGCCCGAAAATTTCAACCGCAATCAAAAGCGCAAATACGGCAAAATAGGCTAAATATGAATATTTTAAATACACTTTGACATCAATAAAAGCAAAAACAAACATCAAAATAAAGGCACACATAAAACGCAAAAGCTGATTTTTCGCCCACGGGCTCATTGACCCGCCGGCAGCCGAATAAAGCACGACAATCCCGATAAAGCTCAAAAGCACAATGCATAAAACATAATAAAAATTGATGCTTAAAAATTTTTCTTTAAGCGAAAGTTTTCGGCTGAAATTTGAATGATACATTTTTTTGTCCCTCTTAAATTCCAAGCTCAATTGCCGCTTTCAAGATCTGAGAAGCAATCGGCGCCGCAATAGCAGAACCGGATGAACCGTGCTCCACCACAACCGCCACGGCATATTTTGGCAAATCTTGCGGTGCATACCCGACAAAAAGGGCATGATTTCTAAGTTTCCAATCCAAATCTTCGTCTTTGATGATACCGGTTTGCCTCTCTTTTAAGCTGATGCGACGCACTTGTGTCGTTCCCGTTTTACCGCCCATTTTCATTCCGTTAATATTAAAATAAGCTCGCCTTGCCGTACCACCCACAGAGTTAACCACTTCATACATACCTTTTTTCACAATTTCTATATTTTTCGGGTCAATCGGCAATTTCTTGATTTTAGCTTTGTCTTTTAAGGATAGCTTTGTGAAAGTCGGCGATATTTCATAACCGCCGTTAACGACGCGTGATAACATTACGGCCAATTGCAAAGGCGTTACCAAAACATAACCCTGCCCGATCCCCGCAATGACGGTTTCACCCTGTTGCCATTTGCTTTTAAGATGTTTTTCCTTCCATGCTTTTGTCGGGATTAACCCCTTTTGCATATTTTCAAAACCCACATTATATGTGTTCTCAAGCCCCAAAAGATGCGCCATATCGGCAATTTTATCAATCCCCAATCTTAAAGCCGTTTCATAAAAAAAGATATCGCAGGAATATTTTAAAGCCTCAACAACATTTAAGGGCCCGTGTCCCGAATGCTTCCAACAATGAAATTTATGGTTGCCGAGCTCCATCACCCCGCGACAGTCAAAAATCGTATTTTCATTGATAACACCGGCTTGTAGCGCAGCCAACGCCACAACGATTTTAAATGTCGAACCGGGCGAATAATGCTCCGAAACAACTTTATTGTTTAAGGGTTTGCGATTATTTAAAAGAAGCGCATTCCAATCATCAAAAGATATACCGTTTGCAAAAAGATTCGGATCAAATGACGGCGCGGAAACAAACGCCAAAATTTCACCGCTGTGCACATCAAGCACGACCGCCGCACCGCTTTGATCACCAAAAGCATCTTGAGCAATTTTTTGCAACCTCGAATCGATTGTCAAATGTATTGTTTCGCCCTCAATCCCGTTTTGACGGTCAATTTCTTTCATCACACGCCCCAACGCATTAACCTCCAGCTTGATATTGCCGCTTTTCCCGCGTAAACGCTTTTCAAATACTTTTTCAAGCCCGGATTTCCCGATTTTAAAACCCGGCACCGACAGCAACGGATCGCTGCCCTCATCTTTTGTGCTTACGGCACCGACATAACCCAAAAAATGCGCCGTATATTTTCCAAGCGGATACACACGGTTGATACCCTCATCAATCACTATCCCCGGCAAATCAGGTGCATGCAGTTGCAAAAGCGCCACCTCTTCAAATGAAAGATTATCTTTGAGCTTAACGGGCACAAAACGCCTGTTATTTTTTATTTCACGCCTGATTTTAAGCTCTTCATTTTCGCTTAAATCAATCAGCTTTTTAAATCGCTCAAGCGTCAAATCAATATCGGGCGTCTGTTCAGAAACAATTAAAGCCTGAAAATCCTGAGTATTTGATGCAAGCAAAATTCCGTTCCGATCATAAACACGACCGCGCGGCGGAACCAAAATTCGTGTTGCAATTCTGTTTTCATCGGCAAGCGTTTTATATTTTTCACCTTCAACAACTTGCAAAAAATACAATCTCAAAATCAAGCAAAAGAGCCCGAACACGCTGAATGCGGCAACATATAGCGTACGATGAAGCAAAATTTTACCTTTGTCATTATCCCTGTTCATAGATAGCCTCATCATCGAACAAATATTTATCATATAAAAAAATATTAAATTTGGTTATCAGCGGATAAATCAAAACTGTGGCAAGATACGTCATCAAAACATATAAAATCGGCACCGTTTTACTATGATACAGCGACAAAATTCCACCTTTGATAAACAGTGCCATCAAACATACGCAGGCAAACCCCGTCCAACTGACGATAAACGGTTTTGTATTTACCAAATTACCAAAATAAATCGTCATCAAATATACAAAAACAAAAACCGCAATATGAACCCCGAGCGGCGTTCCGCTTAACGTATCAACAATAATTCCGAGCAAAGCAAGAGCGGCCAGACCGAAAACATCTCTGTGGTATAAAACCCAAAAATAAACGCATGCCAATCCGACATCCGGCCGCAAAAAATGCGACAAAGGGATATGCGTCGGCACAAAACAAATAAGCACCAAAAGCAAAGTCGAAAAAAACGGTATCAGCGTTTTTAAATAATTAACCGTCATTTCCCGAAACGATTCTTTCAATGCTTTTCCTCCTCTAAAAGAAGAGGTGTTTCAAAACCATAATCCACAATATACACATACTCGATTGATTCAATATTGGCAAATGCTTTGACTTTAATTTCATGCGTATCTGCCGACACAATCCGGCCGATATCAAGTCCGCTCGGAAAAATACCGCCAACCCCCGATGTCACGATCTTATCCCCGACAACCGGCGCATTTTCCGATGTGGTATAAAGCAAATTTAACATATCTGTATTATTACCCGATAAAATTGCCTTTGCATTTGTCCTCTCAATCAAAACGGGAATTTTTGAACTGATATCGGTAATGAGCAAAACGCGCGCATAAGCTCCGTTAATATCATCTATCCGCCCGATGAGGTTTGCCTCGTGCAAAACGACCTGCCCTTTTTTAACGTCTTTCATATCGGGGATAAAAACGGTTAACGAATGCGAAAATCCGTCCCCCTCAACCGAAATAACCTTTGCCGTGATAAATTCGGCTTCTTTAGGCGGTGTATAATGAAGCATCTCGGCCAAAAGCCTGTTTTCAAGACGCAAAGCCTGAAGTCTGCTTTTATCGGATTGCCAAATCTTTTTCTCTTCTTTTAACGATTTATTTTCCTGATAAACACGGACAATATCACTTACTTTGGCGTACAAAAAATAAACCCCGTCACCGGGCAACTCAAAGACCCGAATAACAGGATTTAAAACTCTTGAAACACCGCTTTGAAAGGCATTTAAATACGCATTGCCCGATTTACCCAAAACAATGAGCCCGAGCGCAACAAAAACAACCGCACTGACAGCAAATTTTCGCAGAAAAATGCGAAATTGACTGAGTTGAATAAACAACACGCGGCGACGTTTCATTTTTTTATCCTTAAAAGAATATCTCCGCGGCTTGCCTTAATACATCGAAGATAATACGCCTTTAAACTTTTGTATATCATCTAAGGCGCGCCCCGTACCTTTAGCAACGCAGGCCAAAGGCTCTTCTGCAACCGAAACGGGCAATCCCGTCGCCTCTCTTAAAACCTGATCCAAGTTTTTAAGAAGCGCACCGCCACCGGTCAAAACAATTCCTTTATCGACGATATCGGCAGCCAATTCGGGGGCCGTATTTTCAAGCGCAACCTTAACCGAATCGACAATCTGCGAAACCGGTTCCGATAAAGCTTCGGCAATCTGACGCTCCGAAACCGTAATTTCCTTCGGGATACCGTTTAACAAATCACGACCTTTGATTTCAATTGTTTCACCTTCACCTTTTACCGGCGGACAGGCTGACCCGATTTTCTTTTTAATGCGCTCGGCACTGCTTTCACCAACCAGCAAATTCATGTTGCGCCTGATGTATGAAACAATGGCCGAATCCATTTTATCGCCGCCGACACGCACGGACTTGGCATAAACAATACCACCCAATGACAAAACCGCAACTTCGGTCGTACCGCCGCCGATATCCACCACCATAGAACCTGTCGGCTCGGTCACGGGCATTCCGGCACCGATTGCTGCCGCCATCGGCTCGGGAATAAGCCAAACCTTTCTGGCCCCGGCCGCTTCAGCCGATTCTTGAATGGCACGCTGTTCAACAGCTGTCGAACCGGACGGAACGCAAATAATGATGAGCGGCGTCGCGAATGTACCGCGATTGTGCACTTTTTTGATAAAGTACTTGATCATTTCTTCGGCAATTTCAAAATCGGCAATCACACCGTCTTTTAACGGGCGAATCGCTTGAATATTCCCCGGCGTTTTACCAAGCATTTGCTTGGCATCATTACCGACGGCCAAAACCTGTTTTTTACCACGCTCTTCCTGAATAGCTACAACGGAAGGCTCGTTTAAGGCGATACCGCGCCCTCTGACATAAACAAGCGTATTTGCCGTACCTAAATCAATAGCCATATCGGCCGAAAAAAGTCCCATTAATTTTGAGAACATCAATATATACTCCATCTTTAAGATTTTATTAACTTTTAATTCGTTTTACGGCATTTAAGTTAAAGATGCAATATATTTTTTTTGGCATCAACACTTTTTGCGATGCATTTTTCATCGATATGTAATTGACACACGGTTTTTACAGAAAATACTCTCGCAAATAGGCCGGCAAATCAGCGGTATTGACACGGATTTGCTCCATTGTGTCACGATCACGCACCGTCACCGATTCGGGGCTGTTTTCAATCGTTTCAAAATCAACCGTCAAACAAAGCGGCGTACCCACCTCGTCATGGCGGCGATAGGCTTTACCGATGTTGCCGGTATTTTCAAGCGCCACACGACCGATACCGAGCTTCATCAATTTGTTTTTAAGCTCGTGGCATTTTGCCATAATCGCTTCACTGTTCTTCTTTAAAGGAATAATCGCAACTTTGATCGGCGCCAAATGCTTTTTAAGCTTTAACACAATTCGGCTGTTGCCACCACCCAAATCTTCTTCGGTATAAGCCTCGGTCAACACGGCCAACACGGCCCTGTCAACTCCCATTGACGGCTCGATAACAAACGGAATAACCCATTTACCCGCCTCTTCATCGCGGATACAAAGCTTGGTTGTCGAATCGGGATTTTGATGACAATGCGCCTCCAAATCAAATTCTTCCTGACCTTTGGTATGGTTGCCCAAGTCATAATCGCGGCGATTGGCAATGCCTTCCAACTCTTCCATGCCGTGCGGAAAACGATATTCGATGTCATAACAGGCTTTGGCATAGTGCGCAAGATCTTCTTTCGGTGTTGTATAAATATTAATATTCTCGCGTGTTAAACCCTGCTCGAGCCACCAGTTGATACGTTCCTCTTTCCAAAGCTCATGATATTTTTCATCATCTCCGGGATAAACAAAATATTCAAGCTCGGCCTGTTCAAATTCACGCACGCGGAAAATAAAGTTGCGCGGCGTAATTTCATTTCTGAAAGATTTGCCGATTTGCGCAATCCCAAACGGCAACTTGCGCGATGTCGAATCAACAACGTTCTTAAATTGGGTAAAAATAGCCTGAGCTGTTTCAGGGCGCAAATAAGCCAAATTTTCATCCGACTCGACAGGCCCGACCTGTGTTTTGAACATCAAATTAAACGGCCGCGGCTCGGTCAATTCGGTTGAACCGCAATTGGGGCATTTCCCGTCCGTAATATGGTCTGCTCTGAAGCGGCCTTTGCACTTTTTGCAGTCACACATCGGATCAGAAAATGTATCTTCATGGCCGGAATACTTCAACACTTTTCGGTTGGTTAAAATAGCGGCATCCAAACCTTCGACATCGTCGCGCTCATAAACCATGGCACGCCACCACGCGGCTTTGAGATTGTTTTTGAGCTCAACACCCAATGGCCCGTAGTCATACACACCTTGCATACCGCCGTAAATATCGGCATTTTGAAAAATAAAACCTCTGCGCTTGCAAAGTGAAACAAGCTGATCCATTGTTGTTGCTGCCATAATAAAAAATCCTTTGTTACAGATTAAAATTAAACTTTTGTCGTTTTATATTAAATTTAAAAAAAAAGCAAGAGCGAGATGCAAAAAAAACTTTTCTGCCCTTATTTATATCGCTTTAATAAAACTGCGCTGTTTTTGTTTTTGCAATGATAAATTAAGCAATTTTCCGACCGTCTCGGGCATTTGCTCTGATTGTTTATCTTCAATGATTGCGATAATTTCCTGTTCTTTTATGCTGAGCTCCTTATCAATACCGATCATTTCATAGTATCTTTGAGCGTTCTTTTCGAGCATTTTGGCCTTTTTATCATCGCCCTGAGCCTCATAAAAAGCCGCTAAATGCTTACTGGCATTGGCAATCTGATGCGGATAAAGATTTTCATCGGCAAGAGCCAAAACATTTTGATAAGCAAGCATTGCTTTGCTGTCTGTCTTTGTTGCATCACAGGCATCACCCGAACGCGACCATGCATTGGCATTTTTCGGCGACAATTCTATGGCAAGCTCAAAAGCACTTCCGGCCAACTCAAAATCTCTCTCGATTGACGCGATGGAACCGAAAATGCAAGCATAATTCGAAGCCTCTAAAAAGATAATGTCACGCTTTTGGGTCATATTGCTTTGCGAAGCTTTATCGACCATATTGTTGATTAACGCCTCCATTAAAGAAAGACATTCATCGGTTTTACCATAAGCAAGCCTTAAAAGCGCCTCTTGCGGCTCAGGCAACAACTCGGCATCCGGCAATTGAGAAAACTTACCGTTATTGGCAATAGAAATAAAACTCTTAATGGCATCAACCGTCTGGATAATTTCTTCTTCTGAAGCCAGCGGCCCCGCTTTGCTTTTGACGGTCTGCGCAATTTTACCGGCATCAATACCGCGCCCGAGCATATTGATAATCAATCCCGTCAATTCACTTAACGTTTGCGGCATTGCATTGTTATATAACCCGCCGATACCGGCCGAAAGCTCATCTAACTCACCGACACGCCCCGTTTTCCAGTCAAATTCAAGCGCTGCCGAGCGTGAAGGTGCAACCGGCACCTGTTGCCTTAAAACATTTTCAGCCTGTTTTTCGCGTTGTTTTTTATTATTAACTTCTTTCTTTTGCTTTTCTGTTTTAACTTCACGATTGATTCTGGTCGCTTCCAAATCGCGTTCAAGCTCTTTTTCAAGCTCTTTTTCAAGCTCCGCATCTTCAACGCCCGCCTGACGGCTCTGCGATGCCCCGCTCGAACTACCGCCCTTAAAGGAATCTTCACTTTCTTTGATAAATGACAGAAGTGATTTAATATACAAAATCACAACCAAAAACAAAAACAGAATAAACGCGAGCAACAACAGTATGATTGAAACGATTCTTAAGTTGTCCGTTCCTGCAAAATAATGCTGAAAAAAACCGGACGCTCCGCTTAAATTCTGTTCGATGGCGGAAGTCAGGCGCGTCAAAGCCAAAAATGTAACAACTTGTTTGAACATCTTTCTATCTGTCTTTTAAAATCTCTTGCCATTTTACATACAAAAAAATTAAAAATCATTTAATGCTTTATATTTTTTTCGCCTCATCGCAATCCACACCGCTCTGTCATCGACAATAATGTCATCCTGGAATCGAAGAAAAAACAAAAAAATATCAAAAATTGATTTTTTTATTTGACATTCACTTTTTTTTGTGCAATAAGGTTGTTGTTTCAGCCCTCTGTTACTCTTAGAAAAACCGATGACCGAGCAACTGAGGTGCGAAGGCTTAAAAATTATTACGGGGGTATAGCTCAGTTGGGCGCGAGGATGAAAACAACCTCTAAATGTTGTTTTCACCACAAGCGGGAGAGTTTTGTTATCGAGCAAGGGAGCGGAAAGCGACCGAGGCGAGATTAAAAAACCGATGACCGAGCAACTGAGGTGCGAAGGCTTAAAAATTATTACGGGGGTATAGCTCAGTTGGGAGAGCGTTTGAATGGCATTCAAAAGGTCAGGGGTTCGATTCCCCTTACCTCCACCAATAAAAAAAGCGGGTTTTATACCCGTTTTTTTTATTGGTAAAATTAATAGACCGGAATCGAACCCCGT
>CACXFX010000065.1 GCA_902767055.1 uncultured Pseudomonadota bacterium | reverse complement strand
TTATCCGATTTTTTCAAAAGCTGCGTTGATGGTGTTTTTGGCATGTCATTTTGTAGTGATTAATTTAGTGACTTTTTTGGCTTACGGCGTTGATAAAAAGGCGGCAAGAACAAAATCGTGGCGTGTGCCTGAATTGCAACTGCATTTGCTTGAATTTTTAGGCGGATCGCCTGCGGCATTTATGGCGCAAAAAATCTTTCGCCATAAAACAAAGAAAAAATCTTATCAAATATCGTTTATTTTTGTGCTTGCAGTTCAGATAGCAATCATATATTATGTTCTAAAATCGCTTCGTTTGATGTAGAAAATTAAAAGGTCTTGAGATGTCCAAAAAAGAAAAAATAGAACTTAAAATGAGCTTTCATGAACATTACCAAATTATGTGGCCGTTTGTGAAACCTTATCTTTTTCGAGCGATCTTAGCCGTGCTGGTCAGTATACCGATCGGTGCGCTTGATTCGGTGATTGCACTTGCCTTAAAACCTTATATGGATATTGTTATTGTCGAAAAAACAGAAAATTCGCCGGCGTATATTCCGTTTTTAATTATTGCATTTACGTCATTACAGGGCTTTTTCAATTATCTGGCGACCTATTTAAATACGTGGGTCGGTACAAAAATCAATTATGATTTAAAACGCAAACTTTTCCAAAAACTGATGAGTATGGAAACGGCATTTTTCGATAAATATGATTCGGGCGTAATGATACAGCGTTTTTCCTCAGATTCGGATACGGCTTGTAACGGATTGCTGGATAATTTAAAAACCTTTGTTTCGCGCTTTTTCTCATCGCTTTCACTGATTTGTGTATTGATTTATAATTCATGGCAACTCGCAATTATTGCCGTTGCTGTTCTGTTTTTGGCATTAATGCCGCTTGCAAGTGTCAAGCGTCGCATACAAAAAACCATTTGGCAAAGCGTACAGGAATCGACCAAAATTTATACAAGTTATAATGAAACGCACAGCGGCAACAAAACGATTGCAGGTTACAATTTGCAAAAATACATCTATGCCAAGTTTGATGAAACATTGAAAAAAATGTTTAAGCTCAATATTAAAATGGTGCAAAAAACCGCCTGGATGACACCCTTGATGCATATAGTCGTATCAGCCGGTATCGGTGCAGTGATTTGGTATGGAAGTATGCTGATTGTCAACGGTAAAATCACACCCGGAAACTTTGTGTCATTTATCACGGCGCTTATTTTGCTTTATACGCCGATTAAAGGTATCGGTCGTAGTTTTAACAATGTTCAGATTTCATTTTTAGCGATTGAACGTATTGTTGAATTGCTTGATATGACACCTTCGGTTAAAGACAAAGAAAATGCCATTGTTCTGGAAAAAGTTAAAGATGACATTGTGTTTGACAATGTGACTTTCGGCTATCGGCCGGAACAAACGGTTTTGAAAAATATTAATTTAACAGTCAAAGCCGGATCAAACATCGCAATTGTCGGCAATTCCGGCGGCGGAAAGACGACACTTGTCAATTTATTGCCGCGCTTTTATGATCCGCAAGAAGGGCGTATTTTAATTGACGGTGTCGATATCAAAGATTATACGCTTGCCTCGCTTCGTGCACAAATGGCGGTCGTATTTCAGGATAATTTCTTGTTTTCGGGTACATTAAAGCAAAATATCTTATCGGGTCGGCCTGATGCAAGCGACGAAGATATTGAGCGCGTGTTAAAACTTGTTTATTTAGATGAGTTTGTCGCTTCGTTAAAAGACGGTCTTGATACCGAAATCGGTGAACGCGGCTCACAACTTTCGGGTGGGCAGAAGCAACGTTTGGCGATTGCACGGGCTTTGATTAAGGATGCACCGATTGTCATTTTGGATGAGGCAACATCGGCGCTTGACAACAAATCGGAAGCCGTGGTGCAAAAAGCAGTTGAAAATCTGATGAAAAACCGCACGGTTTTTGTAATAGCACACCGCCTCTCGACCATTAAAAATGCTGAAAAAATCATTGTCATCAATGACGGCCAAATTGTCGAGGCCGGTACGCATGACGAACTTTTGGCATTGGAAAACGGCGCTTATCGGGCACTTTATAACGCGCAATTTAAAAACACGTAATGCATTTAGCGATACTTGATTGACACACGATTGACCGAACCTGCGGCCTCATTTGCCTCTTCTAAGGTATAAATGCGCTTTAAAGTGTATTTGGGCAAATCATCTAAACTATTATAAATTTTTGATCCGACTTTTATTTTACCGTTTTC
>CACXFX010000064.1 GCA_902767055.1 uncultured Pseudomonadota bacterium | reverse complement strand
TCTTTCCCTATAATCAGAGAAGGCATAAAAATAGCTTTTCATCATGTTTTTATAGCACATTCTAACGATAAAACAATACCGGATAAACGCGAAATAGCAGAAGTAAGAGAAGTTTCTTTGCATGATTTAAAACGTGAAATTACAAAAAATCCCGAGCATTTTTTTGATGGATTTTTGACAGCACTTAAATACTACCTAAATAATTTTAGCTCGTAAACTGCGAGCTTTGCATCACCAAAACAAACAACAGCCTGCAAAATGGCTGTTTTTTCTTTTTAAATCAAGTACTTAAGCGAGTTCGAATGTTATATTTTTAAAAACAAGCATTTTGGGAAATTTTACGAACCAGTTATGGTAAGTATGCAATAAAATCAGCAACAAATGGTTTTACTCTTTATTAAGTAGATTGCATATAATATGCTATGAAAGATATTAAATATTTGAATTTTTTGAAATTCAATTTGGGGGATAAAGGATATATCAATCATGGCGGACCTAAAAAAAACCAAACAAGAATTAAAGCATCTTATAGATCACGATCATAACATTAACGCTTTGGTGGAATATATGGATGAATATAGGACACAAAAGGAGGATATTGCCTATTTTTTTGAAGCTTTTCAAAAAATCGAAAAAACAATTAAGCCGGAAAACATAAATTTTCGGAAATTTTGTGAAGAATATGTACGCGCTTGCGTAATTGCTCTTAAAAAAGAAGTGTTAGAAAATACTAACAAAACGAGGCAGAATGTAGAAAGAATCATTTCAATAGCCATGAACAATAGCAATAAAAGTTCATGTGCGTTTTTGTATGCTGCACGTTTTTATAAATTAATGTACGAACAGCACATAGAAGAATACATCAATAAAAAAGATACAACTTTGTTATATTTTGTGCAGGCAGAATCTTTGGGAAGTAAACAAGCCGCAAAAGAAAAAGAAGCCTTCTCAAGTATAGTTGACAATTGTGAAGAATTTATCAGAAAAAGAGAAGAAAAAGAAACGTATAAATCGTATAATCTTGACTATTACAATGCTGAATGTGATTTAACAGACTTACTTAATACTGTTTTGAAAAATGCAGACCAAAACTTTTCCATGTTATTATACGGGCCCGAAAATTCCGGTATGAAAGAATTTGCATGTAAACTTCTCGCTTATTCTGGCAGAGATTATTTTTCTATTGATGCAACTTTTTTAGATAATCGTGGCAGCCTACCAAAAGAGATGAAAGATTATTTAAGAGAGCATGATATTTTCATGTTACAGAATGTTAATTCTTTGTTTTATACAAACAATCGTTTTGATGATTTCACAAGGGAAAAAAATACACAGTATTTAGTCAATACAATAAAAAAGAAAAAAAAGTCATTTATTCTAATAGTTGATGATATTAATAAACTTTCGCAAAATCTGTTGGATGCGTTTCCTCTTAAAATTAAATTTGATTATATGAACAAGGAGCAAAAGCAGGCAGCTTTGCAAGATACGTTTCAAATAACATCTGATAAATTGGACGATTTTAACGGGTTGGTGTATGGGGATTTTTTGCGAATAAAAGAAAAAGCGGATTTCTTGAATATTTCAGATGAAAATGAAATCATTGAAATGCTTAAAAAAGAAGCTGGTTCAAAACCAAGCTTTTTAACCTATAGCTCACCTGTTTTAGAGTTTGATATCAATTTAATTAATACAAACACCGATTTGGTCAAATTAACCACAAAATTGGAAAAAACAACATTACCGTTTACAATGCTTATTTCAGGTCCGGCAGGAACCGGAAAAAGTTATTATTTGCGTTATTTGGCCTCAAAAATGAACATGAACGTGATTGAAAAAACAGCAGCCGAACTGTTTTCAAAATACCAAGGCGAACCTGCTAAAAATGTTTTGAACCTTTTCAAAGAAGCGGAAGATCAAAATGCCATTATCATTTTAGATGAAGTTGAGAAAATAACCGCCAACAGAAGTAAGGATACATTGGATAACACTTGGCGATCTGATATGACAAACGCTTTTTTAACTTGTTTGGAAAATGCCAAATATCCTTTTATGGCAACAACAAACTTCATTGCGGATATTGATAAAGCAATCCTCAGGCGTTTTGTATTTAAATTGAATTTTGATTATTTAAAGCCGGAACAAATTGCCTATGCCTTTCGCCACACTTTTAATCAAGAACCGCCGGCCGAGTTGTTTAAAATCGGCGGTTTGACCAATGGTGATTTTGCTGTCGTTAAGAAAAAAGCGCAAATACTCGATTGTCTGTCGGATACACACGAATTATATGAAATGCTGAAAGAAGAAGTTTCCGTTAAAGCGGTTGGTCGTGTGGTACATATTGAAAAAGAGATCAATTATGATAGAAATTTCATCAATATTGAAGGAAATTCGCTGGATCTGTATGTTAAAAAGGTCAAAGAAGAGCACATAAATAATTTCTCAATTTTGTTGCACGGCCCATCAGGAACGGGAAAAAGCCTTTATTTGCGACAGCTGGCTTATGACTTAGGCTATGAAATTATTGAAAGAAGGTCTTCGGATATCTTAAGCAAATGGATTGGCGAATCAGAGCAAAATATAGCTCAGGCTTTTGAAGAGGCCAAAAACCGCAGAGCAATGCTTATTTTTGATGAAATTGATAGTTTTTTACCTGATAAAGGTAGATTACTTGCAGCACATGAATCAAGGACAGTTAATGAATTTTTGGTTCAATTGGAAAATCATCCTTATCCGGTTGGTGCCACAACCAATTATATAGATCGTTTAGAAAGAGCTTCTATTCGTCGTTTTAAGATAGAAGCAAAGTTTGACTATCTTAAAAAAGATCAATATGCTTATGTATATCGCAAAACATTTGGTCTTGAACCGCCAAAAGATATCGAAAAATTGACCGAGCTGACACCTGCGATTTTTGCATTAGCTGCAGAAAAAGTAACTTTGGAAAATGTTGGAACGGATGAAAAACGCGTATTTGAAATCTTTTTAGATGAAGTCAAAAAATCTACCGGCAGAAATCCGTTGGAAGCTGAAGATAAAACATACGAACAATTGGTTATTAAAGAGCAAGTTCTCTACACAACGCCGATTACAGAAAATTATGATAGAATCTTGACCGGTTTTGTTAAAATTATTACCGATACCGGCCATGGATCAGGATTTTTTATCACGAAGGACGGCTTCATTTTAACCAATAAACACGTTGTTGGAGATGAAAAAATTGTTCAAGTTGAGCTGTTCTCTGGCAGGACTGTTCCTGCAGAAGTGATTAGAACGAATAGTCTTGATGTGGCTTTAATCAAAATTTCAAAAGAAAATAAGGTTTATCCGATGCCGATCAGAGTATCTGAGCCAAGTGTCGGATCAACCGTATTTAGCTTAGGAAATCCAAAATCAAAAGATCAAGTTTTATCGAAAGGTTGTATTACCCGTTATACCATAAATAAGGATGCCCAACGTATAGAAACAGATTGCTTTATGAATTCCGGTTCCAGCGGTGGCCCGTTGTTGGATGAATGCGGAAATGTTGTCGGAATTAATGTTGAAGGATGGTTGGATGGTGGTATAAAAATAGGACTAAATTTGCACCTTTCCATCAATGATGCACTAAATGTTCTAAACATTAAATTCAGCTCGTAAATTGTTTCTAAAGCATCACCAATACTGACAAGCCTCCCTTTTGGGAGGTTTGTTTGTATTGGTGATTTTAATGACGCTGAAGAAGCCATCGGTTCGGAATCGAGCTTTAGCGAGATAAGCAAGCATTGCCCAAAGAGATGTCGAAACAAGTTCGGCATGACAGGTTTGGGCAATGCGCGCTCCATCCCGTTGGGATATAACCTGCTTTTTGTATACAGAAAACAGCAACTTAAAATTCATAAGTTGCTGTTTTGGTAGCTGATAGATATTTATTGAATATTAAACGAATCTACATCGATTTTTGTCGGTTCAAACATTTCCTTGTCGATTTCACCAAAGATTTGTACCGTGTCTTCAGGAGTAACTTTTCTGCCAGCCCAATCTTCGTCATCTATTTCTATAATAACTTCAGCTGTTCCATCCGAAAAAGTATATTTTTCATCACCTAAGCTATTAAGAATGTGTCCCTTTAAGATGACTGCGCTTTCATCACGCAGATTTAAAGCTTGCTTTACTGTCAACTGAGGCGCATTTGCTCCGGAAGGACCCTCAAATCCACCACCAAATTGAGCATTGGCCACAGCTGCCAGAATACATGAAATAAACAACGTCAAAAAAGTTTTTTTCATTGGTTTTATTCTCCTATATATTGTAATAACAAATTTAGTATATTCCAATGTTTTTAATCCGGCAAGACAATTTTGAAAATTATTCTTATTTATATAAGAAGCTTCAGATATTGTTTAGGTTAAAGTACAGGAAGATAAAAAATATTTGACAAGCTGATTTTTTTATGAGATAATTATCTCCAAGATGGTGAGGATGACTTCATTGTCTTAAAAAAAAGAACCGAGAGGTTCGGGGCTGTAGCAGGCTCTCCATAACGGTGATACTTAAAAAAGTGTCAGTTGTTGATGCTGTTTTTTTTGTATCAAAAATTCCCCGCTTTAGGCTCGGGGAGATTACGGCGTATGTACAGGCTTTATGCTAAAGGTCGTAATAGTCATTACCGTTATGTGATTTGCTAACTCCCCGATCGTCTCAAAGTTCGAGACGATTTTTTGTGTTAATAACAGATGGAGAAAAAGTATGAGGAAAATGAGTTTAATCTCTGCTATATTGGTGGCATTACCTTTTTATGCAAAAGCTTGGGAATCTTGCGAAACTGATTGGCTGGGGCGAACTGCAAATTGTGAATATCAAATAGATGATGATGGTACTTTAACAATTCGTGGCGTCGGTGATAACGGAAATATCGGAAGGTGGGAAAAAGACGGCTCGAGGTTTACACCCAAACTTGCGCCTTGGTATGGCGAAAATGTAACAAATATCGTTATTGATGAATCTATTAAAGATTTAGGTTATGAGGGGCTTTGGGGAATGACAAGTCAAAAACCGATTGTTATTCCTTCATCGATAACGATTATTGGGGAAGATGCCTTTCAAAATGTTACTGCGCCGGAAGTTATTATTCCGAATTCCGTTACCGAAATTGTTAAATGGTCATTTTCTCAATCACAGATAGACAAGATCAATATTCCGGATAGCGTTACTTCAATCGGTGATTATGCTTTTTATCAGACAAAAGGCTTGAGCGATATTGTTATTCCCGATTCGGTTATTTCAATCGGTTCTAAAGCTTTTGAAGAATGTACAGATTTAAAAAGTATAGTAATCGGTGATGGGGTCACATCTATTTTAGGAAAAGCGTTTGCTGATACACCGGCCTATATTTATTGCCAAGATACACAAGAGCGTTCTTGCAAAGATTTAATTGGTGAAAATAATCAAGAAGCTTTGGGAAAACTTAGGTTATATACAGTTGAAAACGGCAAAATTAAGGTCGGTTCAAAGACTTATGACAGTTTATCGGATTTGCCGCAATACAAATTAAGGCGCATTTACACAATAGATGAGGCCAATGCGGTAGCCGGTGATAAAAATAGGGTTTCAATCAGATATCGCTAATGTATAATTTTATTCTTCCATGATTTTTACGCCGGAACTGGTTCCCAAACGATCGGCGCCGGCGTTAATCATCGCAATAGCCGTTTTTTGGTCTCTGATGCCACCTGAGGCTTTTACTCTTAAGCCATATGGCTTAACGGTTTTGGCGATAAGGGCAACATCTTCAATTTTTGCGCCGACACCACCTTTGACAAATCCGGTTGACGTTTTTACAAAATCAGCTTTGCCTTCGATACATAAAATTGAAGCTTTTTCAATTTCATCCGGAGTTAATAAATCCGTTTCCAAAATAACTTTAAGCGGTGTATTTGCGCAAG
>CACXFX010000063.1 GCA_902767055.1 uncultured Pseudomonadota bacterium | reverse complement strand
GGCTCCCCGCTTTCTTTTGCGGGGATAATTGTGCTTTCTTTAAAAAAGAAAAAACACCCTAGAATACAGTGTTATCCGTCACCGTGGTTTACAAAAGCCGTTTAGAGCTCCGCGCCCAATATAAAGGCACTTGACAAAGAGAATATTTCCCTTCATCTGAAATTTATTAAATCATAAAAAATAGGCTGTGTCAAACAAAAAAATAAGAATCCCTGTTTTTTTGAAAAACAAGGATTCTTAAAATTTAAAGTCAAAGTTTAATTATGCGGCTTTGCTCATATAACGGCTTGCAAACTCATTCATCTTGCTGATGATGTACGTTTGCTCCTCACTCGTCAAATACGGATGCATCGGGATGCTCAAGACCGTCTTTGAAAGCTTTTCGCAAACAGGCAAGCTTCTCGTGTTCCATTTTGCATAAGCCGTTTGTGTATTGACCGGTCTCGGATAGTATGCACCGCAACCGATGTTGTTTTCTTTCAAATAAGTCATCAATTCATCGCGGTTGTCGCAATTGATGGTATAAAGCGCATAAGCTGATTTGCAACCATCCAAAACACGCTGTTTTCTGAAATATGGTGATAATTCATTGTCATAACGTGATGCAATGGTGTATCTGTCCTGAAGCTCTTTTTTGAAAACTGTCATTTTTTGCAATAACACGGCAGCTTGGAAAGAATTCATACGGCCGGTCATACCAAGTCTTACATTGTCATAGTGATCTTCAGGGCTCATACCATGGACACGGCATGACTGAACAAGTGCATTTTCGCCTTCATTGTTTGTAAACACGGCACCGCCGTCACCATATGCCGCCAAAGGCTTTGTCGGATAGAATGATGTGGCTGTCATATCGGCAATGCTGCCGGCATTTTTGCCTTTATAAACGCTACCGTATGATTGGCAAGAGTCTGATAAAACTTTCATGCCGTTTTCGTGTGCAATTTTGATAATTTCATCATATTCGCAAGGTGAGCCGAAAATATCGACCGGAATAACGACTTTTAAGTTTAATTTACCTTCTTTTTTAACCCCGGCAATCGCACGCTTTAAGTCTTCGGGATCCATATTGTATGTATCAGGTTTTGAATCAACAAAAATCGGAGTCGCACCGAGCAAAACAGGCGCTTCGGCAGATGCAACAAACGTAAATGATGATACAAATACGGCATCGCCCTTACCGACACCCCAAGCCATCAAAGCAAGTGTCAAAGCATCTGTGCCCGATCCGCAGGTTGAGCAATATTTTGTACCCGAATATTCGGCAAGTTTAACATCCAACTCTTTTGTTTCGGGACCTTGGCAATATGCACCATGATTCAAAATCGTTTTGAATGCATCCAAAAATTTTTCCTGACCGATGACTTTTTGTGAAGTTGCACAATCAAAGATACCAATCATTTTAGAAGGTTGATAAGACATTTTCATTTTTTCCTTTGTTAAAGTTTCAAACTGGCAAAATAATATGTTATTTTTGCCCGACTTTCAAAACACAAATCGTTTCTTTATTGTAACATTTGGATAATTTTTTAAAATATAACCATATTGGCTATTTTAATGATGTGCCGGATAAAAAATGATGTTTCTGTGGCTGTTTTTTAAAAAAAGTTTGTATTTTACAAAAGCGGTTATATATTAAATCTCATAAAAAAAGGATGATAAATGTCTTTGCTGAATGCACAAATTATTGCCGTTTCGGTTTTAGCGCTTTGTTATGTTTTTTTGTTTTCGGAAAAACTTAATCGCGCGATTGTTGTGCTTTTGGGTATGTCGGTTTTGATTTTTTGCGGCATTTTAAGTCAAAAAACAGCCGTCGAAAGCATTGATTTTAACACAATCTCTCTTTTAATCGGTATGATGGTCATAGTCGGTATATCCGAAAAGTCCGGTATGTTTCAGGCACTTGCCATTTTAAGCGCCAAGATTGTTAAAGCAAATCCGCGCGGAATTTTGCTGATGTTCGGCCTTTTAACGGCTTTGCTTTCGGCACTTTTGGACAATGTCACGACCGTTTTACTCATTGTGCCGATAACATTTGATTTAACACGTTCATTAAAATTAAACCCGATGCCGTATCTTTTGCTTGAAATTTTTACTTCAAACATCGGCGGTACGGCAACTTTAATCGGCGATCCGCCAAATATTTTGATCGGCTCGGCTCTGCACTTATCGTTTATGGATTTTGTGCGCGAGCTAACGCCGATTGTACTGATTAATCTTTCGCTTGTTTTGATGGTTTTTGATATTACCGTCGGCCGAAAATTAAAGGCCGATGAAAATAACAAGGCGGCATTGCTTGATATCTCGGCAAAAAAAATGATCACCGAAAAATCTTTGTTTTGTCAGTCTTTATTTGTTCTCTGTTTTGTGCTGAGCGGCTTTATTTTGGCTGAATATCTGCATCTTGAAAACGGAACGATTGCCCTTTTCGGTGCCGCATTGATGCTTCTTTTGTACACCTTAAAAGATGAGCATATTACTCGAGATCAAAAAGTTGAAGATGCCTTTTCACTTGTCGATTGGACGACCATTTTCTTTTTCTGTGGTTTGTTTGCGATTGTTTTTGCGCTTGAAGAAACCGGTATTTTAAAACTCTTGGGTGACAAACTTTTAAGCATTGTCGACGGCAGCACCCAAAAAGCAACTTTTGCCGTTTTGTGGATATCTGCAATTTTATCGACATTTATCGACAACATACCGTTTGTGGCCACAATGATACCAACCCTCAAATCGATAGAAGTTGATATGGGCGGACGGGAGGCGATGATGCCCGTTTGGTGGGCGTTGTCACTCGGCTCATGTTTAGGAGGCAACGGTTCGCTTATTGCCGCATCGGCCAATGTGATTGTCGCAGGTCTTGCCTCGCGTGAAAATCGTCCGATCGGTTTTGCAAAATTTTTGATATACGGGCTTCCGGTCATGCTGACATCAATGCTTTTATCAAGCATTTACTTATACCTTCGATATTTTAGTTAAGGCTGCGAGGGACGAATGTTTGATTTAAGCTTGTTTGTCAATCCCAAAATCATAGCTTCGATGATTGTCGCGGCTTGTTATGTCGTTTTATTTTCAGAAAAAATCAATCGCGCGGTGACAACGCTTTTTGCCGCAACATTTATGATTTTATCGGGGATTATTTCGCAGCAAGAAGCTTTTTCAAGCATTGATTTTAATACCATTTCACTGTTGATAGGCATGATGGTGATTGTCTCCGTTACGGAGCGTTCGGGACTTTTTCAATTCGTCGCGGTGTGGAGCGCGCAAAAAGTCAAAGCAAATCCGATCGGGATAATGATTATGCTTGGCGCGATTACAGGCGTTTTTTCGGCATTTTTGGACAATGTCACGACTGTTTTGCTCATTGTGCCGGTCACGGTTCAAATCACCAGAAAGCTTGAAATAGAACCTTACCCTTATTTGATTTTGGAAATTTTTGCCTCAAACATCGGCGGTACGGCAACTTTGATCGGTGATCCGCCGAATATCTTAATCGGCTCGGCTCTGCATTTATCTTTCACCGATTTTATCTTAAATCTTGCACCGATTGTTTTGATTGTCGCGACAACCTTAATTTTCAGTTTCATATTGATTTTCAAACCGGTACTCAAAACCTCTGATAAAAACCGTGTTGCCGTGTTACGCATGAATGCAAAAGCATATTTAACAGATAAAATCCTTTTATATAAGTCGCTTGGTGTTTTGGGGCTTGTTATCTTAGGCTTTATTTTGGCTGAAACAATACACCTTGAAAACGGGACAATCGCCCTTTTCGGTGCGGCTGTTCTGTTGATGCTTTATACTTTAGGCGATACACCTTACAAAAGAGATGATAAGACAGAAGAAATGTTCAATCTCGTCGACTGGACGACCATTTTCTTTTTTTGCGGACTTTTTATGGTCGTCTTCGGACTTGAAAAAACAGGCGTGCTTGAACTTTTAGGCCAAAAATTTATCAATATCACAAACGGCAGTCTTAAACGTGCAACATTTGCCATATTGGGTATTTCGGCATTTGTATCCGCGGCAATTGACAATATTCCGTTTGTTGCGACAATGATCCCCGTTTTAAAATCAATGGAACCGACGCTTGGCGGGCGGGAAGCAATGATGCCCGTGTGGTGGGCATTGTCACTCGGTGCCTGCTTTGGCGGCAACGGCTCGCTGATCGGTGCTTCGGCCAATGTGATTGTTGCTGGTATTGCGGCGCGCGAAGGTCATCCGATAAAATTTTTAGCCTTTTTGCTCTGGTCTGTTCCCGTTATGCTGATATCCGTTTTAATGGCGGGAATATATCTTTACATGAAATATTTCTTTTAAATGCTTTTATCTTTTTTATCAGAAAGCTCTTTTTCAAGCTCTTCATAGTCCGTATCATCAAGCTGTTCAGCCGGCACGGCATAAGAGCCGTCAAACCAGCGTCCCAAATCAATATCAGCGCATCGTTTAGAGCAAAACGGACGATATTTTTCATCGTCCGTCAATTTGGAACATATCGGGCATTTATGCACTTTAACCATTATTTTTCAACCCTGCCCGTTCCTTGGCACGTCGGACACTCATCAGTATATGTATCAACCAGTGACGGACGACGGCGTTGGCGCAAAATTTCGATATTTCCGGCTTTGCTTAAACCGACAACACGACCGCGTGACGGATCATCCGCAAGCTCTGTCTCTAATGTATCCATCACCGGTTTCATATATTGATAGTCCTTGTCGCCGGCAAAATCGATAACAATTTTTCCGGACAAATTTTTCAATCTGATTTGACGTGCGATTTCAACGGCCGCCTCACGGTTTAATTCATTGATATTTGCGCCTTCTCTTAAAGATCCGCTGTCAACATCAATTGTCACACACGCTTTTGTCTGCTGAATATATACTTTACCGCCGGATTTCAAGGCTATAGACGGATTTAATGCTTCGATAAGTTGATCTTCAAGTCCGTATTCTTCAAAAGGATTTGCACAGTATTCAACTTCAAAATCAACCGTTTCTTTAATTTCTTCGACAATGTTGTGATTGTTGACCACAATCTTTTTTAAGCTGTCTTTATGACGGCGAATATATTCATACAAAGGATCTTCACCCATGTACAAAATCGCCGGAGCGGTTGCTGAACGCGCCCGCATACGAATCTTTTCGTAAACAGATCTTAATTTTTGCATTTCTTCGACAATCATTTCGGGCTCAAAATCAGCTGCTGAAGTCCTGACAGCCCAGCCTTCCTGCCCTTTCATGTTGTGACGGACAAGAGAATATAACGATTTGACTTTTTCTTTATCGGTGATTTTTTGAGAAATATCAACTCTCGTATAAAAAGGTTTATAGACAACAGTCGTCCCGACAATCTGAATTTGTCGTGTTAATTTTGCCCCTTTTTCGGCACGCTTTTCCTGAGCAACCTGAACGACAATGCTTTGCCCTTCGGACAGATTGATATCCTTTGTATCAAACCCGCCAAGGTTTAAAAAACCTTCTACGGTATCGCCGACATTAACCTTAAAACCGACATTTCCGGATGCAAGTTCCATTTTATGCGTTAAACGACCGAGATAAACATTACCCTCAATCGCCGCATGTTTGTTATACGTATCAAATTCAACCATTTGACCGTTTTGCAATACGGCCAAACGAACCACTTCATCTTTTTTTTCATAAACAATGGTATCCGCGTTCATTTTATTCCTGCTCCTATAAGTAAATTTCGCGTTTCATATAAAGGTAAACCGACCACGCCGGTAAAAGAACCGACCATATTTTTAACAAAACCGGCCAAAACACCTTCGATTTTATAACCACACACACCGACCCACTCGTTGCTTGCGACATAATCTTTGATTTCTTCTTCGTTCAAACGCTTCATTGAAATGCGCGTTGTTACGACTTTTTCCATCACACGGCCGTCTTTTGTAACCAAACATACGGCACTGATCACTTTATGATTGCGGCCCGAAAGAAGACGCATCACTTGTGCTTGTTCTTCAGGTGTGTTTGATTTGTGTATAATACGCAAACCGACCGTAATAATCGTATCGGAGGCCAAAACATTTTCACCTTTTTTTAAAGCACTGACAGCCAACGCTTTTTCACGAGCCATACGGCGCACATAAAACAAAGGTTTTTCATGTAACTTTTCGCTTTCATCAATATCGGCCGCCAAAATTTCTTTCGGTTCAAAACCGATTTGTTCAAGCAAACGTTTTCGCTGGGGCGAAGATGATGCGAGTATAAAATCTTTTGTCATCGCTAAAGCCGACTTTAAGCCTCGTCATCGTATGTTTTTTCCATACGCTCGTGACGTTCTTGTGCTTCAATGGAAAGTGTGGCAATCGGACGAGCTTCTAAACGCTCTAAACCGATGGGTTCGCCTGTTTCTTCGCAAAAACCGTATGTACCGTCGCTGATACGCTCCAAAGCATCATTGATTTTACCGATCAATTTGCGCGCCCGATCCTTGGTTCTTAAATCAAGCGATTTATCCGTTTCAAGTGCGGCTCTGTCAATATCGTCAGGCTGATTTAAACCGCCCTGACGCAAATCTTCCAAAGTATCTTCCGACTGTGTGACCAAAGATTTTTTCCAAGCCTCTAACTTTTGGCGAAAATACTCAAGTTGCATTTCGCACATATAAGGCTCGCTTGCCGAAGGCTTATAATCCGGCGGAAGTATTATCGAATCGACCATTTCAGTCTCCTAAAAAAATAAATTAATGACACCAAGCTAACAATTTTTGCGCGTACTTCAAGTATTTTTGAAAACATAACCACAATATTTAATTAAAATACCAAGTGATTTTGTTGGTATAACCATCTTTTCCGCACGCAACTGCAGCATCTTGAATCTTTGCCGGCAATTCATATGCACCGGATACTTCTTCAAATAGGGGAGAATATTTCCAAGACCATGTTTTATTTGTATTAATGACCATATGATCCAGATCTGACCCTTCCTGCAAATCCCATGCTTTAGTCGCCAACTGGACGCAAATATCGGTCGGAAGCCCCGAAAAAGTAATATAAAACATCAACCCGTCGGAAGCAGAACCGATTTCGGCAGATCCGTCAAAAATATGATGCATTTTTTGCGAGGCACATTTACAAACTTCTTTGCCATCCGTTGTTTCGCATTTGCGTTTTGGCATCATTGAATGCGGACCGGCATTATCCGCACATAAATCATCAAGACTGATAAGCGCATAATTGCCATCGGCGGCATAACGCATTGCAATTGCCTTTTTTAAGTCAACCAATTGTTGCTGAACTTCACTTGCCTCATATTTATAGTAACCACGACTGACTGCGGCACCCATTCCCGCCGTGATTGAAATCATAATCATAATGTATGAGAGTACTTCAACAAATGTACGCCCCCGTTCATCACTGCATCGCGTTTTTAACATACACATCCCTTTCCTTTTCCAACCTGTTTGATTATATTATAAAAAAGTCCTCAAGGCAAGAAAATTTACTTTATTTTAATTTGATTATGCCATATAAAAGTTATAAATCCATTAAAGAAAGGTTTAAGAATGAATAAATATCTTTTAACCGCACTTTTGAGTTTTGCTTTATTGCCGTTATCGGTCAATGCTCAAAACGTTTATACACCTTATGTCGGTGTTGAGGGACTTTACGGCACTGCCAAAGCAGGCCAAATCAAGCCGCATTATTTCGGCGCGGCAATTAATGTCGGCACAATGTATAACCCCTATTTTTCCACGGAACTTTTTTATGAGCAAACCGGCTCGGACAGTAAAAAAATATCCGACACCCAAAAACTTAAAACGGCTTACCGTGCATACGGCCTTGATGCGACGGGCTATTTGCCTTTGGGCTGTGATAAGCGATTTTCGCTTTTTGCTTCCCTCGGTATGGGCGAATATGTGGTAAGAAAAAAATTATCCCCGGATAAACATCATAACAACAACGGTTATGCTTATCGTATCGGTCTTGGCGCGCAATATGCCCTTACAGAGCATTTTTCCTTAAAATTAACAACCCGTTATATGAAATTTCATCGCATATCAGGTCTCAATCACGGATATAACTACGGCATCGGCCTGAGATATCATTTTACAAAGGATTAAAAATATGGTCAAAAAAATTCTGATTTCGTTTGTTTTAATGATTGCCATTTTGGTCGGCCTGTATGCATGGAAAACCAAAACTTCCGACCCGATTATCGTCAAAGACACGCCCCCTGCCATCGGCCGAAAGGTTGAAGTTTATAACAACAAAGTCTACGCTTATGACAAAGACCACCTGAAGACATCTTGTGATTTAAGCAGTCCGATGGCCTGCGCGGTTGAATATGCAATTAAATGCACTTTAAATCCGGATTTTGATGATTGCCGTTCTTCAAAACTGCCTAAATTTATTTTTATGTCGGACGAATCGTTAAAACGCCCGACACAAATGACATTTAAGATTGCAAAAATCAAACCGATTAATAATGAATTGATAGAGATTCATACAGACAGTACCTGCGACGGCAACTGGTTCGGTCTGTGTCAGGGACGCGTGATTTATGTTTTGGTGCCTTCAAACAACGCTTGGCGTGTCAAAGACATTTATGCAATTGAAATTTAAGGTACGATGATGCAAGATTTTTTGGATAAAATTGATTATGACGTTTTAATCAGCAACAATCTTTTGGGTGTTGTGAAAGACGCTTTATCGATTGCCTCCGAGCAAGGCCTGCCCGGAGAAAATCATTTTTATATTACCTTTAAGACAAACGCCGCAGGTGTTAAAATTCCCAAAATGCTCCAAATTCAATACCCTGAAAATATGACAATTGTTTTACAGCATCAGTTTTCAGCCCTGACCGTTGATAAAGATAAATTTTCGGTTGAGCTTGTATTTGGCGGCGTGCCGTATACGCTTGTCATTCCTTTTAAGGCCATTACCTACTTTGCCGACCCCTATGCCAAATTCGGTTTGAGCTTTGAAGCCCCCGAACACGCAACACCGCTTGAAGAAGTTGAAATCAAAGACACATCTCAAAAATCGCAAAATACACCGGCTGAAATCATTTCAATCGATAAATTTCGGAAGCATAAATGAAAAAAATTTCGGTCATGATTGGCGGCAGGCACGCAACAAGCTTCACGTTAGAAGATGAATTTTATGATGCCTTAAAACAAATAGCAAAATCCAAAAAAACAAACATCGCCGATCTTGTGACTCAAATCGACCAAACCCGCAAAGACAAAAGCCTTTCAAGCGCTTTGAGAGTCTATATCTTGCAAGAAATTCAAAAACTCTAATTTTTATTTACCGTAAAAGCAAACGCCTTTTTCATTGTCAGTATGTTTGCGAATGCTTTGAAAATGCTCCACGATATACCGGTAGCGCACACAATTTTTATCATGATCGTTAATGATGCCGCATGCTTGCAAATGAGAATATATTGTTGTCGGCCCCAAATACTTAAAACCACGTTTTTTTAAGTCTTTACTGATACGATCTGACAAACCGTTTGAAACCGGAATATAACCTTTTTCGTGCCCGTCATATAAAATTGTTTTGCCGCCCGAATAAGCCCATAAATAAGCATCAAATGAACCGAATTCCTGCCTGATTTTTTGAAAGCACTTGGCATTTAATATAATTGCCTCAATCTTACGGACACTTTTTATCATCCCTTCGGTTTTCATTATCCGGTCAATGTCATTTTGGTCATAAGCGGCAATTTTATCAAAATGAAAATGATTAAAGCATGCTCTGAAAATCTCTCTTTTATTTATCATCATATTCCAATTTAGGCCGCATTGCATCACTTCCATCATCAAAAATTCAAACTGCCTGATATCATCATGCAGCGGAAGGCCCCATTCCTCATCATGATACTTTATGTTTAAAGGTGATGTATTTTCCCAGTTGCAATATGACATTTTTATTTAAACATCATTTTAATCGTATTGCCGTTATCTTTGGCTTTTTCCAAAGCCTCCTCATAGGTATAAATGCGTCGTTTCGGTTTTGAGGGTTGTTCTTCAACAGGATTATAAAGTTTATCAAATTTATTGATTGTTTCAGGGACATTTTGTTTAATAATGTCTTGAATTGTTCTTCCCTCCGGAACGCTGTAGCATTCTTGTGTTGCCGCATTGCAATATCTGATAAGTTTTCCGTTGGCGTCATAAATAAATTTATATGAGTTACTTTCTGCGCCATCGGTTGAAACTTCACTCAAACGACCGTCTTTATCATAGTTTAAGCTCAAAGACGATACGGCATCGGCAAAAATATCTTCGCAATGACCGAATTGCTTGCCGTTATTATTTCCATCCATAATCAAACAGTCATCCGCATTACCGATTAAAACGATTTTTTTGGAATCTCTTTGGTAAGATTGGATATTGCCGTCTTTGTCATAGGTAATATTATCAATTTTCTTTACAAGGTTTGTCTTATTTGCATCCGTATAACTTTTATAAGAGGTAATACCGCGAGAATTATAAGTACCCTCATACGTCACACCGAGTGAACCGCCGGAAAACGTCGCTCCTGAAAATGTTCCGTTGCTGTTATAAGTCACGTATTCCTGATAATCACCGCTTGTTTTGGTGTAAGTATCGCCTTCTTGTGAAATTTCAGCGTTTTCATCATCGGCTGTTTTTTCACTGTCACCTGCCAATTCTGAGGGAAAAATAACTTGTCCGATTGTTTTTTCACTGAGTTCAAGAGAAAATTGTATTGTGCAATAACGGCTTTTTTTACAAATTTTACACACGGATTTTAAATGATCTTCGGTCGGTATACGCTGAGCACCTTCAGCAATATATTTCGGATTGTACGAAAAATAAACTTTTCCCTGATTATTTTCGGCAACCGTACCGATATAACCGTTATCTCCGAAAAAATACGGCGGCAAAACTTTTTCCCAACCGACACGTAAAAATTGCTCGCAAGATTGGCGTTTATACATGTCATTAAAGTGTACGGAAACAAGAGTGTACATGTAAGGATTATCAAATGAAGTCGTCAAATCAAATTCACCCAACGGCAGACGGCAAACCGTTTTTTGACGATCAAACATACTGACAGATTCATCACATTGATCAATCAAACCGTAATTTTTCAAAAATGTCGGGCCGTTTAATGAGGCCTTTTGCCTCAACAAATCCTGAACATTTTCCTGATATTTTTGAAAAAACTCACCCATAAACGACGTCATATCACTGATTTTGGAATGATGCCAAAAAACAGTGATTACAAAAATGCCAAAAGCACTTAAAACGGCGATTAACATCAAAAGCCCTATCGTATGAACAAGCGAGCGGCCTTTTTCGCAAATATCGCGCATTACTCTCTCCTTAACTTATAAGGTTTGGACTTATTGAAACACTAAAAGGTTAATATTTTCTATATATTCTGTTATCAAAAGTATTTTTATGCACGGATTATTCGTCAAAGGCATAAAATAAAAATACATAAAAAACAAAGACTTACTCAAATTTTAAGACTTTTTGTTGCTTAATTTTTAAAAAAAGCTTGTCAAAAGCATATAAATTTGATAACAAGGGTTTCAAGACTTAGTTAAAAGTCCGAAATTTGTTTTAATTTTATTTGAGGTTTAAATACATGACTGATACCGCAAATCGCGTTAAAAAAATCGTTGCCGAGCATCTTGGCGTCGAAGAATCAAAAGTCACCGAGAGCGCAAGCTTCATTGATGATTTGGGTGCTGACAGCTTGGATACGGTTGAGCTCGTTATGGCCTTTGAGGAAGAATTCGGTTGCGAAATTCCTGATGATGCCGCCGAGAAGATTTTAACAGTGAAAGATGCGATTGATTATCTTTCAAAAAATGCGTAAGTCTTGCAGCTTAATTTAAAGCATAAAAACTCGCTGTGTTTAAGCGAGTTTTTTGTGCTCAAACAGATTTAAAGAGGTTTTTTTCATGCAAAAAAGAGTCGTCATCACAGGTATGGGTATTGTTTCTCCTTTAGGTGTCGGTGTCAAGCACAATTGGAAGCGCTTGCTTTCTTGTGACAGCGGTATTGTCAATATCGCGGATATGGATTTGAAAGATATTCCGGTCACCATTGCCGGTCGTGTGCCGTGGGGCGAAAATGAGGGTGAATTTGATATCAACAAGGTTTTACCTCTCAAAGATCAAAAGAAAAATGATAAATTTATTGTTTACGGCATGGGTGCCGGTATCGAAGCAATCGAAGACAGCGGTTTTATCCCCGAAACACAAGAAGACCAAGAGCGCTATGGCGTACTGATGGGATCCGGTATCGGCGGTTTACAAACAATTTATGACAGCTCTCTTGCTTTTAACGAAATGGGAATGCGTTGTGTTTCACCATTTTTCATCCCTTCTGTTTTGATTAATTTAATCTCGGGTAATCTTTCAATTCGTTTTGGGTTAAAAGGCCCGAACGAGGCTTGCGTTTCAGCTTGTTCAACCGGTGCACATGCCATCGGTGAAGCTTACGAAATCATCAAAAGAGGTGATGCCGATGTGATGCTTGCCGGCTCGGCAGAAGCAGCAATCAACGTTTTGGGCTTAGGCGGATTTGCACGCATGCGTGCATTAACCTCTGATTTTAATGATGCTCCGCAAAAAGCGTCTCGCCCATGGGATAAAAATCGCTCGGGGTTTGTGATGGGCGAAGGGGCCGGAGCCCTTGTTTTAGAAGATTTGGAACATGCCTTAAAACGCGGCGCCAAAATTTATGCCGAAGTGGTCGGATATGGTGTTTCGGCCGATGCTTATCATATCACAACACCCTCGGGAGAAGGTGCTGAACGCGCAATGAAAATGGCTTTGAAAAAGGCCCTGCAAAACGGCGTTAAACCGGAGGATATCGATTATATCAACGCCCACGGGACTTCGACACCGGCCGGTGACGTCGGTGAAGCTTTAGCCGTGAAAAATGTTTTCGGCGAGCTGACCAAAAATATTTCGATGTCATCAACAAAATCTTCTATCGGACATCTGCTCGGTGCGGCCGGTTCGGTTGAGGCCGTGTTTACAACTATGTCCATTGTCGATCAAATCTGCCCGGCAACACTTAATTTGGAAGACCCGGAAGACGAGCTCAAAGATATGGATTTGGTACCCTTAAAACCAAAAAAACGCAATATTAAAGCAGCGATGTCTAACTCTTTTGGTTTTGGCGGAACAAATGCAACACTTGTTTTGAAAAAGTACGAATGAAAAAATTTTTCGCTTTTATCCTGATTGTTTTTGTTGTAAGCGTCGTTGTAACGTTAACATATGTTGACCGAGCACTTTTTAAAAGCGTTGTGACCGAGTCTGTCGTATTTGAAATTCAAAAAGGCGGATCTGCGCAAAAAACAGCCCAAAAACTTGCGGATCAAAAGTTTGTATCTCACCCGATTTTAGCGCTTCTTGCCATGCGATTTTACGGATTTGATAAAAACTTAAAAGCCGGCGAATATCTTATTGAAAAAGGTATGACATTAAAAGATATTTTACAGAAATTGACCTCAGGCAAAGTTATTATGCATCAATTGACACTTCCCGAAGGCTTGACGACTGCACAAATGCTTGCCTTAATTGAACAAAATGAGTTTTTATCAGGCACCGTGACGCAAAATGTTCTTGAGGGGGAGATGCTGCCCGAAACATATACTTTTGCCAAAGGAAAAACAAAAGACAGTATCATCAAAAAAGCAAAAGCCGATATGCAAAAAGCACTCGATGAAATCTGGCAAAAAAGGGCTGAAGACCTGCCTTTAAAAGACAAGAACGAGCTTTTGATCTTGGCTTCGATTATTGAAAAAGAAACCGGCGTCAATGCCGAAAGGCAAATGGTCGCTTCTGTTTTTATCAACCGGTTAAATATTGATATGCCGCTTCAAACCGATCCGACAGTGATTTATGCCATAACCGGCGGCAAAACGGATTTAAAACGCAGCTTAAAACGAAACGATTTAAGCATTGACAGTCCTTATAATACTTATCTTTATAAAGGCTTGCCTCCGACACCGATTTGTAGCCCCGGGAAAGCGGCTTTAGAGGCGGCGGCCGATCCTGCTCAAACACAATATCTTTATTTTGTTGCTGACGGAAAAGGCGGCCACCGATTTGCAAAAACCTTATCGGAACATAACGAAAATATCAGATTGTGGCTGAAAAAATAATTTTTTTAACAAAGCAAATATTTTGTTGTTTATTTTGATGATTTGCTTTGATTTGAAGATAAAATGTTGTAAACATAAATTAACTTTAATACCAAATGAGAAAAAAATGAAATATTTTATTGTTGTTTTAGGAGCCCTTTTGATGCTTGGCGGATGCACGCAATCTACAAAACAAACGATTTTACCGGCCATTGTTCCCCAGTCGCAAAAAACAACAAAGGTCGAAGTTGTCCGGCCGACAAATATCATCGGCGCCATTGAGCCTTTTTATATTTTGCCGATGAAATCGGCTTTTATCGCCAGAATTGACACCGGTGCAACGACATCTTCGATTGATGTACAAAACTTAAAAAAATTTGAGCGTGACGGCGAAAAATGGGTTTCTTTTGATATTGTTAACAGCACCTCAAACGAAAGTTATCATTTTGAAAAGCCCGTTGTTAAAAACGTTAAAATCAAACGTATTGAGCAAGAAGAGCATCGCGTCAAAGTAATGCTTGATATCAAAATCGGCGGTCAAAAAATCAAGACGGAATTTACGCTTGCCGAACGCCATGATTTTGAATATCAGGGGCTTATCGGGCGAAGCCTTCTTTCAGGGCGTTTTATCGTCGATACATCGCTTTCGTATACGCTAAAATAAGGACTTTTGCCGATGAAACAATTTTTAAATGTGCGCAAAATTTTGTTTTTTTTGCTCTTTCTATCCATAGGTTTAACAGCATACACCGCCTGGTATAAAATCAAATATTGGGGTTTTGATGTCAAACCGAATACTTTAACCGATGTTTGGGTTGTCGATGCACATATTTCATTTAAAGCTTTGGGCGGGCCGGTTAAAGTCGTACTTTCCACACCGAGCGGTGATTCAAAATTCAAAGTTTTGCATGAAGATATTTCAGCCAAGGGCTACAGCATTAGAAAAGATGAAAAAACCGGCCGGCTTGAACTTTCTTCAATACGCCGTAGAGGTACGCAAAATCTTTATTATCGTTTAACTGTTTATGATAATGAAGATTCGCGCGGTAAAATTCGCAAGCAAGAAAAAATTGACATTCAAAAGCCTATTTTTGATGAACAGCAAATGCTTGCAATCGAAGGGATTTTCACCGATGCTTCGGCCTTGGAGGGCAATGAAGTTCAGCAAATCATTACGATTTTCAATCAAACGCCGCTTGATGAAAATGTTGAGGCTTTGTTGCCGGTCAAAACGACAAAACGCATACGCGCCGGTTTTATCATGGATTTGCTTGCCTTAAAAAACATACCGACACGCCTTGTGCATGGCGTACGCTTGATTGAGGGTAAAAAAGCCGTCGCCGCCGATTTAATGTTGGAAGCTTATGACGGCACTAAATGGCGACTTTATAATTTACAAACAGGCGCCGAGGGTTTGCCGAAAGATTTTATGGTCTTTCAGCGCGGCAATGTATCCCTTTTGGATGTCGAGGGCGGGCAAAATTCTAAAGTTCGTTTTTCGGTCTTAAAATCGGTTACCTCGTCTTTTAGAATGGCCGAGCATCGTGCCAAAATTTCCAAAACAGATAATTTCTTCACGTTTTCGGTATATGCCTTGCCGCTCTGGGCACAAAATATCTTAAAATGGCTGATGGTCTTTCCTTTGGGGATTTTGGT
>CACXFX010000062.1 GCA_902767055.1 uncultured Pseudomonadota bacterium | reverse complement strand
GCTTTGTCCGCTTTGATGCCGGCTGATTTTGTGTTGTTTTTGGCCGCATTTTTTATCTTTCCGCTGATTGTTTTTTTAATGCTCGTTTTTTTCAAAAAAATGTATTCCACTTTACAGCAAAATGAAATTGTCGAACAAACATTAAATCGTTTTTTAAAGACCAATGATGAAAATTTACTGTCAAAAATCATCAATAAAGCACTTCAAAATCAGATTGAAGAATTAAATTCCACCTTGCAATTTCTGTCGGCACAAACCGATTCTTTGAAAACCGAGCTTCAAACCAAAGCCGAAGATTTTCACCAAATATCCGAAAGCTTGGATAAAACGGCTAAACAAAATCTGGCTCGCGTTGACGAAAACAAAAATGCTTATATCGATTTGTGCCGCGAACTCTCAGCAAAAGCTTCCGAAAGCGCGACAAACCTTAAAACACATACCGATGCCCTTAAAGATACGGCAGATCAAATTTATCAACAGCTCAATCCCTTAATTGATGAAACAATGGCAACCGCTGATCACCTTAAAACGATGGTTGACGAAACGCAAAGCAATATGACACAAACCAAAACCAATTTGGCCGAATTTGAACAAATGGGCAAAAACAGCCTTTCAAAATTGTCTGAAATGATTATTGATGAAACAAAACGGTTTGAACAATCAATGCTCCGCACTTCGGATAATTGCGAGCAGATATACCAAAAAATCGATTCGGGCATTTCCCATATCGAAAACAGTCTTAAAACGCACAAACAAATGGCTTCCGAACAATCTGCTTTGCTTGATAAAAACGCAACGTTTTTGGATAGCAAACTTGGTGAGTACGGAAAACTTATCAGTATGGAAGTTTCGGCCATGGTTGACCGCGCCTCAACGCTTGATTTCAGCTTAAAAGAACAAATTAAGGCCTTAAAAGAGGCTTCGACACAGGTCAAAACCGTTTTAGACGGCGCGAGCAACAGTTTATCCGCAAAATCAGATGAAGCAATCAAAAATATTGACAACGTTTTAGACGGACTTTCCAAAGAGGTCGGCAAAATCTCCGATTTTGTTGATAAAACTGAAAAGAAAAACATCGAAATTCAGGAAACGGCCGCAAAAATGTCCGATCAAATCGCTAAACTTTCGACTGATTTTGGTTTAAAAGTCGACGATTTAAGACTGCGCTCCGTTGAGGCGATTGACGGTTTTAATCAGGCAAGTGCGGTTTTGGATAAAAATACAACGCTTTTATCCGAAAACGCCAATATGATTACCGCAAAAAGTCGTCAAAGCGCCGAATTTGTTGTCGGCCAAAATCAAGAGCTTTCAAAAACAGCGCAAAATGTTGAAAATATACATTCAAAGCTCAAGGCTTTGTGTGATGACTTTTCCAAGACCGAACAAACGGCCGGAGCCGTTTTTGCCTCGTTTGAAAAACAAATGGCCGATTACAAAGCGATGTTTGATGCCCGTTTTGCCGAGCTTAAAGCTCAAAACGAAAAATCCGAGCAAAATTTGACCGAAATCAAAGCGCGTTATGCCGAGCTTTCAATCAAAAGCTTTATGGATAAATTAAACGAAATGGTCGCCTCGCTTGAAGATCTTTCAATTGACCTGAACAGCTTTTTTGATAAAGATGCCGAAGACGATTTATGGAAAAAGTTTTATGACGGCGATCATGGTGCTTTTGCCCATCATATGGTCAAAAAACTCGGACGCAAAGAAATACTGAAAATCAAAGATCTATATCAGAAAAATGCAGATTTCAGAAAGTTGGCCGATTCTTATTTGGCCGAATTTGAGGTTTTGTTAAAAGCGGCTCAAAACTCCGAAAAACCGGAAACTTTGCTCGCGATTATTTCCGGCGCCGAGGTCGGCAAAATTTATTACATTATGGCTCGTGCACTTGATAAATTGAGTTAATAACGCGATGCTCGATTGTGACGCTTTCAAAAATAAAGTTTTTTTAGCGCCGATGGCCGGAATCACGGATAAACCGATGCGCAAAATCGTCTTTGAAGTCACAAAAGGTAAAGTTTCATTTGTTTCCGAAATGGTGGCCGTTAACGCACTTTCATTTAAAAATGCCAAGACCTATCGCATTGCCGATACAAGAGATGAACCTTATGATGTCATTGTTCAACTGATGGGCTCTGATCCGTTGCTTTTTGCAGATGCCGCAAAACTTGTTACCGATTTGGGCGCAAGCGGCATTGACATCAATATGGGCTGCCCTGTTCGAAAAGTCCTGGCTGCAGGCGGCGGTGCCTGTTTGATGAAAGATGAAAAAAGAGCCGGACAAATTATCGAATCGACCAGAACGGCGACCCCCCTTCCCGTCAGCGTTAAATTTCGCAAAGGCTGGGACAATGAGCATATTAATGCCGTTCAATTTGCAAAAATGTGCGAAAATGCCGGCGCAACACATATTGCCGTTCATGGCCGGACAAAGGCTCAAGGATACAGCGGTATTGCCGATTGGGATATTATCCGTCAAGTCAAAGAAAATGTTAAAATTCCCGTTATCGGCAATGGCGATGTGACGACCCCGCAAAACGCAAAAAAGATGCTTGATGCAACAAATACAGACGCCGTGATGATCGGACGTGCTTCTTTGGGCGATCCTTGGTTGCTTGAAGATGTTGCCGATTATTTAAGTGGCCACACAAGCAACAAAAAAAACAAAAATGTCTATGAGGTCTTAAAGCGTCATATGGACTATCTTGTAGATTATTACGGGCAAAAAATCGCCTTAGGATTGTCACGTAAATATATCTGTTGGTATTCAAAAAACTTCTTTGAGGCCAAAAAATTCAGAGAAACATATATGAAAATTACAAATTTTGATGATGCAATGAATCTCATTGACGATTATTTTAAGGATAAAGGAGAAAACGCATGAAGATTATTGTTGGCGGCGCAGGCAGCGTCGGGCGCAGTATTATTTCGTATTTGAGTCGTGCAGATAATGACATCGTCGTCATTGACACCAATCAGGAACGCCTTGATGAAATTTCAAAAGAATTTGACGTTCAGCCGGTTTTGGGCTCTGTTTCACGGCCCGACATTCAAGAAAGCGTCGGGGCTGAAAATGCCGATATTTTAATTGCGGCAACCGATAATGATGAAGTCAATCTGGTTGCCTGTCAAGTCGCCTACACCCTTTTTAATGTCAAAAAGAAAATTGCCCGTATCGATTCCGAATATTTTTTAAGTCCGCTTTGGAATATGCTTTATAACGACAAAAGCTTGCCGGTTGATTTGGTCATTTCGCCTGATCAGAGCATTGCACAGAACATCTTAAATATTGTTTCCATTCCCGGAACGCGCGAAGTTTATCCTTTTGAAGACGGCAAAATTGTTTTGATTGCTTTCAAATGCGCCGAAAAATGCCCGTTATATCAATTTAACATTTCAGAACTTTATCAAAATTTTGCGGATTTGCACTTTTCAATTGTACAAATCATGCGTGACGGCGTCTTTTTTTACCCCAAAGAAGATGAAACAATTTACCCGACAGATGAGATTTATCTCTTAACTTTCAAAAAAGAAGCCGCTAAAATCTTAAAAGCTTTTGACGTGGCTGAAATGCCTTATGAAAATGTTGTACTTTTCGGAGGCAATGCGATTTCATCTTCGCTTGCAAGTCAAATGGAAAATGATGACAACATTACAAGCTTAAAAATTATCACAAATCAATTTAATTCGGCCCAAAAAATGTCAGAAGACTTAAATAAGGCCATCCTCATATATGGCGAAATGATGAGCGACGTCATTTTAAGTGATGCGCATTTGGAACGTGCCGACATAACGATATCCGTTACTTCGCAGGATAAAGACAATTTGCTTTTATCGCTTTTGGCAAAATCGAGCAATGTCAAAACTACTTTATCACTTGTCAACTCGCAAATGTACGACAATTTAACGAATAAAATTCAGGACAATATCATTATTGACCGCTCGACCATTACGATTTCAAAAATTTTGCAGGATATTCGCCATGTCAATCTGTTAAATGCCTATTCCCTAGGGCGCGGTTTTGCCGAAATTTGGGAATTAAAGCTCAAAACGGATACCATGCTCGAGGGCAAAAAAATCTCTGAGATTGTGCTGCCCGAAAAGTGCAAAATTTTAGCCGTTTTGCGCAAAAATGAATTGATTTTCGAGCTTAAAGACACAACCATCGAGCTTGATGATATTTTGTTTATCATCGTCTCGCCGAACGGCATCAAACGCACCGAAACTGTGCTGAGTATCTAGCGATATGTAATTGATACGCGGTTTTTCGCGCCTGCCACAGCGTTGGCTTCACCAATAAATGTCATCCCACACCCCGTCATCCTGAATTTATTTCAGGATCTCGTGATCTCAGGATCTTAAGCATCTCATACTTACCGATACTTAATCGACACGCGGTTGACGGGGCCGGCGACAGCATTTGCCTCATCAATGGTATAAATACGGCAATCTTTGCGATTTTGGCCGGCAATACACCTCGTTGAAGCAGGTGTTTTAAGCCTGCTCGGTACATAACCGACTGTACCGAAATCAGAATCCAATATGTCCGTAGGATCTGAGTCTTCGTTGGCATATTGAGATAAAAGATATGCTTTTAAATTATCATAAGTCCCTTCAATACGCTGATCATTTGCGTCATATACAACAAGTTTTCCATTTTCGTACTGATATCTTTCCAAAACTCGTTCAACCTCATTCCAATCTTCATCATAATCCGTATATGTTGCGCTTTTCAGTACACCGTTATCATAATTATACTGCCAT
>CACXFX010000061.1 GCA_902767055.1 uncultured Pseudomonadota bacterium | reverse complement strand
ACAAAAGAGGCTTTTGCCTCTGCTTTGGCAAGCGCATAAGCTTCAGGCAAATCTTCGGCTTTCATCGCAATTTTCATACCTTTGCCGCCACCGCCGTCTTTGGCTTTGACAATCACGGGAAAACCGATTTTTTTAGCCCATATATAAGCCTCATCAAGCGTTTTAAGCTCCGGCGAACCGGGGGCAACAGGCATACCGGCTTTTGCGGCCGCCGCACGTGCGGCAATTTTATCACCCATTAGGCGCATCTGCGCCGATGTCGGGCCGATAAAAGCAATACCGTGACGCTCAACCATCTCGGCAAAATCAGCATTCTCGGATAAAAAACCGTACCCCGGATGTATGGCATCCGCACCGGTAATCACTGCAGCCGATATAATCGCCGGCTTATTTAAATAAGATTCCGATGCCTTTTCCGGACCGATGCATACGGCTTCGTCAGCCATACGTACATGCATTGCATTAGCATCTGCCTCTGAGTGGACGGCAACCGTTTTGATACCCATTTCGCGACATGCGCGCTGGATTCTTAAAGCAATTTCGCCACGATTGGCAATTAAAATTTTTTCAAACATCAATAAGTCCTGATTTTATTTATTCAATCACAATTAAAGGCGCGCCATATTCAACCGGATCACCGGCCTCAACCAAAATTTTGGTTACACGGCCGCTTTTATGCGCTTTGACGGGATTGAATGTCTTCATTGCTTCAATTAAACAAACCGTATCACCGGCCATCACATCATCACCCACTTTAACGAAATCGGGGCTCGATTGATTGGGCGCCAGATAAACAACGCCAACCATCGGTGATTTGACGGCATTTTCATCATTTCGATAATCATTGACCAAATTTTCAACTTCCTGAGGTAATTCTTTCGAATTTTCCTCTTTAACGCAAACAGCCTGTTGAGGCTCCGAGACAATCTGAGGCACAAACGTCGCCACGCCGTTTTGACGCGCGAGGCTGATACGAACCGTTTCGTCCTCATATTCAAGCTCTGTTAAATTGGATTTATTCAAAATTTCAGCCAATTTGCTGATAACTTTTGTATCAATCGGATTTGCCATACCTATCCCTTTAAAAAAAATTGATAATGAACTTTCTTTCTTATAAGATAAATTAAAATGAAATACAACAAAAATTTTTTTATTTGACAAGTCTGCGTAAACAGAGCATTTCAAAAGCTATTATCTGATAATCAATTTTGAAACCTTGTAAAAAAATCCTTTGCATTTCAAAATTTAAATGTATAATCAGCAAAAAGGATTGAAAAATGGCAAACAAAATTATAACGGAACTGAGCGCTTTTCAAAAATTTAAAGAAAGTTTTGACTTCAAAGAAAAGCCCATAACAAATATTGACGGTATTCCCTATTGCGAGGGGCTTCCGATTTTAGATGATCAAAAAAAATTCATCGCCGAAAACGAAAAATGGATTAACATCGGCTATCATATCAAAGGCTCGCTTTCCAAAATTTTATCAAACCTTTTTCCGTACGATTTTACCTTTCGCGGCTTTGAGCTCAAAAGTATCGAATCGTTTTTTCAAGGCATTAAATTTACCGATCCCGATATTCAAAAACTTGTCTTTAATTACAGCGGCGTTCATGCTTATCACTTAAAAGGCGCAAGCGATTATCAATGGCAAAAAACGGGATATTTATATTTTCAAGGTGAGCCGATTAACCGCTATGAAAAAGAATATCAAAACATCGTTGATGAATTATACATCTCTGCGGCACAAAATCCGCTTTATCGCCAAGCCTTAAAAAACGTCGACAGACCCTTAATTCACTCAATCGGTGAAACAAATCCCGATGAAACGGTATTGACGAAATATGAATATGAAAAGCAGATCAACGCCCTCGCTGCATTTTTCAAAACGACTGACTAAACGTCATGGTGGCGCCGACCGATAAACCTTAAATCATCTGTAGCGTATTCTGATTGTATTGACCTCCCCCGCCACTTGGTTGGCTTCTTCAATTGTATAAATGCGCTTGCCTTTGTAGCCGATAATCTTACCGTTTGCATCTCTGATTGTATAGCTCCCATCGTTGTTCTTTTCTGTTGTCTCATTTGCTTTCAACCTGCTCGGCACATATCCCACCATTCCGAAATCAGAATCAAAAACATCATTCAATTCACCTAAAACATAAGCCCTTAAATTGTCATATGCTGTAACTTCGCAGTTAGTGCCGTTTGCATCACAAACTTTGAGCTTGCCATCTTCTGTAAAATCGTATTTTTCAACAATATTGCCGGTAGATTTGTCTGTTTTACTGACAGGTTTTCCGGTCGTACCATCGTAGTTATATGCATACTCGGCGGGTGATCCTTCTTCCTCCTCATAAGGCTCTGTATAAGAACCCGTGAGGTTTTCATTATCATCAAAATAATAAGATCCCGAATACGTATCATGCCATATCTCGTAACGATCTATTTTTCCTTCAGTATTATAATAAATCTCACCGCCAGATTCTGCATCAGGTGTCCGCATATATTTATGCAATTGACCGTCCATCTTAGTTACTGAATATATCATATTATCCGAGCCCAGATCTTCTGCTGTTTTGATATTATTTTCAAATGTCGCAGTCCACATATAGTCAGGATTCGTCGGTTCAGTTACAACCACAGTATTGCCATGATATGAATAAATATTTGTAAAACTTGGGTTTCCGTCATAAAGACCAGTTTCCTGTTTTACCAAACCATCCGTCGTATAGCTGAATTCGTTACCGTAAGAACCTCCCATAGAAGTAACATAAAAAGTACCGTCTTGAACATAGCCTTTATAACCACCTGAGCTACAGCCGTTTGCATCACAAGAAACGCTATAATTATCGGAAGAAACTTCCATTCCTATTACTCGACGTGTAACCTCAACATCTTCTGCGCGCGCATTATTCGCAAAAATGGCACCGGCAAATAAAGTTGTCACCAATAATGTGTTTCTCATATCTTATGTTTTCCTTTCATTAATAATATTTCCATTGAAAAAAGCGTAACATAAACGGACGTTTATATCAAGCGTTTTTTAGAAATTTTTTAAAAAAATTTTCTTTGCATTTATCCATATCACCGTGACAATATATTTTGATACTCGGGCTATCATTATTGGCATTCATATCGTCTTGATGAAACCATATTGTAGAATCATACATCGTAATATTTTGTATATATCTGTCTTCATCAAAAGCCTCCGGTTGAACATAATTGACACTTTTTGCAAGCTCAATTTTTTCGATATATCCACACTCAAAAAAAGAAAATGCTCCAACGCTTGTTATACCCTCTTCAACAACGACGCCTTTAATCTCACCCCTATTATTGTACCATGGTGTTTCATATCTTGTTTGGTTGTCATAATCATACATTGCGCCTGTTCCGGAAACACGAAGCACACCGCTATCATCCAAAGTTGCAGTACAGTTATCACCGCATTGATATGTTTTTGTTTCAGCCATTGCATTAAAACTTAAAATCAAACCTAAAATAAAAAACAATTTTTTCATAAGTTTTCCCCTTATTTATAAACTTGCTAACAAAAATCGCCTCAAACTTTGAGACGATCGGGGAGTTCCAAAATCATATTGTGAGCAATGACTATCACGGCCTTTAGCTTATTAAAGCCTGTACATATGCCATAATCTCCCCAACCAAACGCGGGGATTTTGATACAAAAAAACAGCATCAAAAAGTGACACTATTTTTTGGGTATCACTCACAATAGAAAGCTTTGGAAAGCCCCGAACCTCTCGGTTCTTTTTTTAGTAAAGAAAACGACCTTTCCCTTACCTTTTTCCATTACAGCATAAATTTACCTATATGTCAAATAAAAAATAAAGGACATAATTTTGTGTAAAACTTTTTTATTTGATATACAATTTTATGTGTTTTGATAAATTAAGAGGGTAGTATTTTTCAAACTTTAATCGGAGAAATGATATGAAAAAATTACTTTCAACATCTGCTGCTTTATGCTTTGGTTTGGCTTTAGCCGGTTCGGCAAATGCTTATGACAGCACGGGCTGCGGCTTGGGCTCAATGGCATGGCGCGGTCAAAGCGGTATTGCACCTCAGGTTTTGGCTGTGACGACAAACGGCACATTCGGCAACCAGACATTCGGCATTACATTCGGTACATCAGGTTGCGACCAAAACGGTCGTGTTTCCGGCGGTACACAAAAAATGCTTTTGTCATTTTTAGAAAACAACTTGGATCAGTTTGCAATGGATGCGGCAAGCGGCAATGGTGAAACATTGTCAACCGTCGCCGGCATTATGAACATGGATGAAAAAGAAGTTGCTTCAAAAGCATATCAAAATTTTGCTTATCTTTTTGACAGCGAAAATGTTGATGCTGTTGATGTTACCTTAAAATTCTATCAAATTTTGAAAGCATAATGTTGTAAAAAAAGGTTAAAAGCACGGGATTTGATTAAACCGTGCTTTTTATTTATCAAATGCGGCGCTTCGTTTTAATATTTTGCTTTTTTTTATGCGGTTTTAAGAATGCCGATGATTTAGCTTTTTCAAAAGGCTGGCTTGCGCTTGTGCACTATCAGCCGGCCATGTTTGGCGGATATACGGCCACCATCGGCAGCGATGACTTTTATTTAAGCCCTGTCGGGCAACGTGACCCGAAAGCAGAACTTGCGGCAACGATTGAGCTTTTTGAAGCTGAGGGCCAAGAGCAAAAAAAATGCCTGTTTCCGGCGCGTTTTTTATTCTTAAAAAAGCACGGGTTACTTACAAAAGATTTTCCAAAATGCGAAGAATATGAACAATTGAAAAAAGATTTAGCTCCATCCGGTGTCACACTTTTATTTACCGATGCTTATATGAACAACTCATCTTCGCTTTTCGGACATACGCTTTTTCGTATTGACACATCGCGCAAAGGCACACAGCTTTTGGCACATGGCATCAACTACGGCGCATATACCCGCGGTTTTGAAGACACACCGTTTTATGCTATATACGGACTTCTTGGTTTTTTCAAAGGCGGCCTGACAATTAAGCCTTATTACGATATTATCAACACCTATAATAACATTGAAAATCGCGATATTTGGGAATATCATTTAGACCTGACAGATGAAGAGCTTGATTTTTTCGTTGCCCATATTTGGGAGATAGGCCACACGGCAACACCTTATTATTTTTTAAGCCGAAATTGCTCGTATATGCTGGCCGAAATTTTAGACGCTATTAAACCCGATTTAAATCTTGCCTCAGAATTTAAGGTTTATACCATTCCGCTTGACACCGTTAAAATCGTCGATAAAAGCAAATTGGTCAAAAACACCACTTATCGCCCCTCACGCTTAAATAAAATCAAACATCGCTTAAAACAGATGAACAAAGCTCAATATAAAGCCTTTTTACAATTAACAAAAGGCAAAAAAACTTTGCTTGAAAATCTTGAAGAAAATCAAAAATCCGATGTTTTGGAAACCGCCTATCAATACACGCAATACCGGTATGTCAAAAAAGATTTGGACTTAAAAACATATCGAAATAAAAGTTTTATGCTTTTAAGTGAGCGCAATAAAATCAAAGCCGGACAAACGTTTGATGAACTAAAAGAGGGGCAAAATCCCGTTTTTTCACACAACAGCGCTGCCATCGCTTTGGGCGCCGGATTTGAAAACGGCCATGCTTTTCAGGAATTTGTTTTAAGGCCGGCCTATCACAGTTTAACCGATAATCCGAAAGGCTATTTAAAAGGCGCCGCAATCAATTTTTTACAAACGCATATCAGACATATCGATTACCATGATAAATATGTCTTGCAAGACTTAAAAGTCTTAGAGCTTGCATCACTTTCACCGATTGATCGTGTTTTTGCGGCACCGTCATATCGGCTTGATATTGACCTGTTGCGCACAGCCGACCTAAAAACAAAAAAAAGAGGACACATTTTTAATAGTGAATTTAATATGGGCGGAACGTATGCCCTCAGCGACAATTTTTGGATTTACGGCCTTGCCGGACTTGAAGGCGCTTACGGCGGCTTTTTGAAAAACAATTTTTCCGTCGGTACGTCAGGTATATTGGGAACACTTTTAAGCTTTGATAAATTCGGTTTTGAAGCGCAAATCAAACAAACGCTTGCAACGGATAAATCCGCTACCGTCTTTGAGCAAAAAGCAGTTGCTTCCTATCACTTATCACAAAATATAAATATTGAGGCACAGTTTAAGCGCCAAGCCAAAGGCTCCGCCACATTAAACGAATGGCGTGCTTTTATCAAATACTTTTACTAAAAAAATTATTTGACTGTTCGTTTTATTTATGGCAGAATGCCCTATAAATTAAGAAAAAACGCTTTAATATAAGGATTAAAAATCATGATTAAAAATATTTTTTGGGATGTGGATGGGGTTTTGGCAAATCTTAATTACGCGTATTTTCATTTCTTAAAAGAACACCCGAAATATAAACCCTTATATGGCGACATCAAATGGGAAGATTTGCCGAAAGTTTTGCCGATTGTCCCCAAATATGGTGCTTTAGAATTAAAGACACATCCGACACTCGGTACAGAGCTTGATTATGATTTCTGCCATTCGCCGGAATTTTTTACAAATCGTCCGCTTTATGATGGTGTGGTTGAAACCTTAAAAAGATTTCATGAGAAAGGTTTTAGACAATTTACACTCTCGGCAACGTTTGATGTTGAAACAAAAACAAAATTTTTGAACAATTTGTTGGCCGATGTCAAAGATTTCTTGACAATCAAATGTGTTCAGCATGGCAAATTTATGCATGATACGGCAAAAGTCGATATGCTCAAATCCTCATTTGAAGAATACGGATTGAAAGCTGATGAAACGATTTTGGTCGATGACCGCATTTATAATCAATATGCGGCAATTGATGCCGGCGCGCACCCCGTGCGTTATCGTTGTGAATTTACGACGGACTTGCCCGAAGAGCTCAAATGGATTCCCGAAGTCCACTCAATGGCAGAGCTTGAATCACTGGTTGATGATGTCAATGCAGGCAAAAAAACTTTGAAATAACTTAAAAAAAAGCAAAGCCCCTCAAAAGGGGCTTAAATTTTACATATCAAGTGCTTTTCGATAAGTGTCAATCAAAAATTCCTGTTCATCACGTGCCGCAGCGTCCATCTTGCGTAATTTTAAAATCGCGCGCATGATTTTAACATCAAAACCGGCACTTTTTGCCTCGGCAAAAACTTCTCTGATATCTGTTGCAATTTCTTTTTTATCTTCTTCGAGCTTTTCGATTCTCTCGATTAAAGAACGCAATCTGTCGCTTGCAATTCCACCAACTTCTGCCATTTTATTTTCTCCTTATAAATGAAAATTAAATTTTTTTGTTAGGATAGCAAATAACAAAAAAAATCCGCCTTGGCAAGTTATATTTTCGGATTACATAAAATAAAAAGCCCTAAAGTTTTACCTCAAGAGCTTTTTTTCTTTGAAGTGCTTAAATTACTTAAAAACCTGATTGAGCATCTTTTGCAGGTTTTGTCCGCGCTTTGTACGCATCAAAACCATACAGGCCGAACTTAACATAATCGTTACAGCCGCAAACCAATCGGTTGATGAAAACGATAATTTCGGCAACAACATTAATGCACCTGCAAAAACTTCTACAAAATAGGTAAACAAGGCTTGCGTCGAGCGGAACATCATAAAATATTCGCTGTTTGACAAACTGACCGCATACAAATAACAATACATCGACGCCGCATAAATCAAAACACCGTTGATAAAGCCGCAAATCAAATTGTTCGGTGCGATATATTCTTTCGCATCAGGCAAAAGTTTTAAAAACTTAAAGGTATCTAAAAAGCTTTCGGGTAAAATGTGCACAACCGCGCCCAAAATTGCCGATACAATCATCAACGTAATCGCACTGACAAACAAAATCCAACCTGTCAGACTTAAGCGGTCCCGCACACTCATATTTGCTTTGTTATCATGGTGAACCTCGGCAAAAATCGTACGTGCGTTGTTCAAAAGGGCGGAAATAACGACAAATATGACAGCTTTAACAGCCGTATCAAGCGGTAAATCAGCAACCAAAATAAAACACCCGAACAAAATAAAAATCATCGCCACAAAATCAATTGAGCCGGGCTTGCGCTTAAACAAAATCCAAGCAAGCAACACTGAAAAAATAATTTCGACATTGGCAAGCAAATTGGCCTGCGTCGATGAGATATACACAAAGGCCATCAGCATAAAAAGATTACGGAAAATCTGCAATGCACCGAAAACCCATGTCTGATAATTGGTAATTATTTCCTTGACATTTGTATTGCGTGAACCGATTGCAATCAAAGCCAATCCGCTGAACAAAACGTTAGAACAGGCGATTGCAAATTGGTTACACCCGTGTTCTAAAAGGCTGTATCTTAAAAAAATGTTCGATACCGCCCATAAAAAAACGGTCAAGAGCGAAAAAAACGCACCTTTATACATATTAACCATATCAAAATTTTCCTTTTTTTAATCAAACAAATGATATCGGATTTTATATGCAAATGCTTAAAAAAATGCAAAGATTTTGCTATACTTCTTTTTATATTTGACATTTGTTTTAAATTATGCTTTAATACTTTTTAAGATAAGGAAAGCAATTTCTTTATTCTAAGTACCCAGATGGGTATGGGGCTTAAAGAAGCCTTCGTAATAGGCAGTGTTAAGTACACTGTGTCTTATAGTGTTCTTTTTTGTTTTTAAAAGAACATGTGTCCCCGAAAGAATCGGGGTGCTGATGGCGAATGTACAGGATTTTTTTCTAAAGGCTATCAGAGTCATTTCCTATTACGTGATTTCTTTACACCCCGATCGCTCATTTCAAAGCGGTTTTTTTTAACTGTCATCTTTTAGGAATCCTCCCCCTCGAGGGGGGAGGCACGGAGGGGGTGATAAACATAACATCAACATTTTTTCGAAAGGAAACATAATATGAAAAAACTATTCTTTATAATAAGCGCAACATTTCTGCCCTTTTCTTCCAACGCATGGGAGGCTTGCGGCACAGACGCCGTTGGCAACACGGCAAATTGCGAATACCAAATCATCGACGGTACTTTAACGATTCGCGGCGTTGGAAATAACGGTAATATCGGAAGTTGGTGGAAATCTGATTCACCATGGAAATTAAGATCTCAAGAAATCAAAAATCTTGTTATTGAGGATTCAATTAAACATTTTGGTTCATCCGCATTTTTCGGAATGAAATTTAACACCCCGATTGTGATTCCGAACGGTGTCGAAAGCATTAACGACTATGCTTTTCGTGGCGTTACGGCACCTGAAATTGTTATTCCGAACACCGTTACAACACTCGGATATGCCTCTCTTGACTGGAGTCACATCGATAAAATCAATATTCCCGATTCCGTTACGACAATTGACATTGCTTTCAGGGGCGGAAATTTTAAGGATATCATTATCCCAGATTCGGTCACATCTATCTCGGATATGGCATTAAGCTATGCCAGTGTTGAAACTTTAACAATCGGTGAAAATACAAAATTCTCAGCCATATTTAAACCCGAGGTTGAAGATGAGCCATTAACGAATACGGCAAACATCAAAATTTATTGCATCGGCGATACTTCAAAATGTGATAAGAACCTCGCAGATGCCGGATATCCGGAACTTAAATCTTCAAAAGCAACCTTACGAGAAATCAACGGTAAACAATATGTATTTGATGCGTCAGGAAAAATTGCCGCAAGTTTCGGTAGCAGAACAGAAAAGCGCATCTACACCATCGATGAGGCCAATGCCGTAGCGGGTGATAAAAACCGCGTTTCAATTAAATACAGATAATAAAAAGCAAAGGGGCGCTTGTTTTTCAACGCCCCTTTCACTCATTTCTTGTTTTCTTCACCGGCTTTT
>CACXFX010000060.1 GCA_902767055.1 uncultured Pseudomonadota bacterium | reverse complement strand
CCGCGTTGGCGCGCAAGGCAGGATGAGGCGCTGTATGCTTTGTTTGAAACATACAAAACAAACGAAGATGATGTTTTGTCCGTGATGAAAAATGAGGCTGAGCTTAAAGAAAAGCTCTATCCTTTCGGGACGATGTTTGTGGCTGTGCCGCTCGATTTTAACTAAAAAAAGTGCCCTTGAAAAATATCAAGGGCGGTTTTGTTTAAAAGGGAAGAAAAAATTCTTATTTTAAGCGATCGATTTCAGCTTGAATGCCTTGTTCATCAATCACTTGAATTTGTGTGCCGTTCAAAATAAGTGTCGGAACACCGCGAATCTGAAGTTTTTCAGAAAGTTTGGCAATTTCGGTAATCGTATTTTGAACTTTGTCGGAAGCAACGGCTTCTTTGAATTTTTTCATATCAAGACCGGCTTTTTCAGCCATTGCATTGATTGTTTCTTCCGTCAATTTAGAATCGGAGGAAAGCATAACAGTGTATAATTCGATGAATTTACCCTGCTGATCAGCCGCTAAAGCAGCTTGAGCCGCATATCTTGAAATCGGAGAAACAAAGGTAACCGGTTTGAAAACAACTTTGATATCTTTGTTCTTTTTGACGATTTCTTCAACTGCGGGAGCCAATCTTTTGCAATAACCGCAAGAAAAGTCAAAAAACTCAACCAAGACGATTTTTGCATCTTTCGGACCGACAAACGGTGAATTTGCATTGTTGTTGAGCTCTTCAATGTTTTCTTTGAAAAGACGAGATGCTTCCTGAAGCTGAGCTTCACGCTGAATCTGTTCATATCTTTGCAAAGCATTGATAATCATCTCAGGATCATTTTCAAGTGCTGTGCGGAGTTCCGCTTTATCCAATGCGGCAGGAACAATTTTAGGCATCGGTTTGCTTTGATTGTAATGATCGCAGCATCCGAAGCAGACATAAAGTGCCGTCGCAACAGAAACAGCAAGAGCCAAAACGGAAATGTATAATGAATTTTTCATGTTTTTCCTTTCTAAAAAATGACTAAATTAAAAACAGTGTCAATTTATACTCTTTTTTCATAATTAACAAGTTAAAATAAAAAAATGATAACAATAAAATAAAAAGGTTTGCCATGTTTCATATTAAATTTTCGCTTTTTTCGCATACCAAAGAATTGGAAGGAAGAATTGATGAACTGCATGATAAAATTATCGAAATTTCGATGGTTTTTAAAAAAGCCGTGCGCCTGTTCTTAAAAGAAAAACGCAGTAAAGATTATCGCAAACTCAGTAAGGAAATCAAAATAATCGAACATGATGCGGACGTTTTGCGTCGCGATATCGAAAGCCGGCTTTACGGGCAGAATCTGATACCCGATTTTAGGGGCGATGTGTTGGAGCTTGTTGAAAATCTGGATAAAGTCATTAATGAATTTGATGAGGTGGCGCATCAGTTTTATCTCGAGCAGCCCGATGTACCGGATGTTTATCATGATGATTTGAAAGAGCTGGTTAATCAGGTGTGTGAATGTGCCGAAAATCTGGCTTTTGCTTCGCGTGCGTTTTTTAAGGATTTTACGGCCGTACGTAACTATTCCAAAAAAGTGTATTTTCTGGAGCATGAAACAGATAAAACGACGGCAAAATTGATTGATGCGATTTTTGCTTCAAACTTAGAATTGGCACATAAACTGCAGCTTAAAACATTTTTGAGCGAAGTGGCCGATATTGCCGATTTGGCCGAAAATTGTGTGGATCAACTTTTGATTTATGTGATTAAACGGGATATTTGACAATGAGCCTGACGTACCTGTTTTTTCTTTCAAGCGGTTTGTTTTTGGGGTGGTCTCTGGGGGCCAACGATGTGTCGAATATTTTTGGTGCGGCTGTCGGCTCGAAGATGCTCAAATTTAAGACGGCGGCGCTGATTGCAAGTGTTTTTATTATATTGGGCGCGGTTTTCGGTGGCTCGGAAACGACTGAAACTTTAACAAGTTTGGGACGGGTTAATGCAATCGCGGGCGCTTTTATGGTGGCTTTGTCGGCGGGCTTAAGTGTTTATTTTATGGCAAAGACAGGCCTGACAACGTCGACATCGCAAGCAATTGTCGGTGCGATTATTGCGTGGAATATTTATGCCGCCCAAGAAACAAATTTTTCGGTTTTGGGGCAAATTATGGCAGGTTGGGTTTTGTGCCCGATTTTGGCAGGTGTGATGGCAATTATACTTTATTTTGTTTTAAGAAAAATATTTAAGGCCATGAAAGTCCATATCTTGACGCAATATCAATTTTTGAAAATCGGGCTTGTGCTGGTCGGTGCTTTTTGCACGTACGCTTTGGGTGCCAATAATATTGCAAATGTGATGGGTGTGTTTGTGGATACGTCGCCGTTTAAGGCGCTGACAATAGGTGACTTAACGTTTGCACCGTCGCAAATTTTGTTTTTCTTAGGAGCTGTTGCGATTTCGGTTGGCATTTTTACATATTCGCAAAAAGTAATGGCGACCGTCGGTGAAAGTGTGATGAAAATGTCGCCGTTTGTGGCTTTTGTCGTTGTTTTATCCGAGGCTTTGGTGTTGTTTATGTTTTCATCATCAGCATTAAGAGAGATACTTATCAATGTCGGTTTGCCGCCGATTCCGCTGGTGCCGGTGTCGAGTACGCAGGCCGTCATCGGAGCGATTTTGGGTATCGGCCTGTTAAAAGGCGGGCGCGGAATTAATTGGTCTATCACGGCTCGAATTGTTGCCGGTTGGGTGACGACGCCGTTGAGCGCCATGCTGATTTGTTTTATTTCGCTTTTCTTTTTGGAAAATGTTTTTCAGCTGACGGTTTTTATTCATTAGCGGT
>CACXFX010000059.1 GCA_902767055.1 uncultured Pseudomonadota bacterium | reverse complement strand
ATTTTGCGCACGCCCATGCCCGGGCAAATGTTTCATGCACGGGCAAACCCCTTCTTTGACATAAGCCTTCCACATCACTTTACCGAGGTTGGATACTTTTTTCGCACCACTGCTAAATGAGCGAGATTTTAAGGCAAGCGTCGTATTTTTATAATCCAAATCAAGTACCGGCGCAAAATTAAAATTGGCACCTATATTTTGCATTTCAGAAGCCACGATTTGAACGTGATTTTTAATCATTTGACAAGAACCGATTTTACCTAAAATACTTTGCGAAGCCAGTTTATGCCCTCTGATTTGTTTTAAGCGATCGACTCGCCCGCCTTCTTCGTCAAGCGCAATTAAGACATCATCGCGCCCGATCGTTTCTTTTATATTTTTAATTAATGCCTTAACTTGTTCAATATCATTTAAATTGCGTCCGAAAAGAGCCACACCAAGCGGATTATATCTTTCAAATAAACGTTTTTCCTCATCATTTAATGTCAATGATGATACAGACAAAATCGCGCCCAAAATCGGTCTCATTTATTTGCCTTTATTCTTTAACCATACAGCTGCCGCCCGCTTTTTTAACTTGAGCGCACAGATTTTCGGCATCTTTTTTATTTTCAAACGCACCGACTTTTAATCGATAAAGGCCGTCTGCTCCGTCTTCAATAGTATACGTATGTGCTTTTAAAACCGGATATTTTTGCAACAATGTCTGATATCCTTTTTCAAGCGCATCGCGCTTTGAAGACGCCATCAATTGTACTTTATAACGTCCGTTTGTCATTTTTTGAACCGGTTCGACTTTTTTATTTTCTGATTTGACTTCTTCTTTTTTTATTTGAGGTTGAGCTTTTAAGCTATCTGAGGCAACGCTCACCGTTTTGACATTAACATCAATAACCGGTAATTTTTCAGGAATTTTAACTTTTTCGGTCGCACTCGTTTCAACAGCCTCAATCAATTCATCCATATTTTTTAGGGGTTCTTGCTGCACCTGATCATTTGAAGCTATAACTTCTTCTTGCGCAACGATGACAGGCATTTTAGGCGTTTCCGGCGGCGGAAGAAGACTTTCAACTTTTGTGTCAATGCCTTCATTTTTTTCAACCAACGCATAAACCATTTTGTCTTGATTCTGAATATCCATCCCTCCCGGTTCACTCGGCCGAATTTTAACCGGCGTAATCGGCCGCTGGATAACAGGCACTTCGACTTCCGTTTTATAACCGAATTTCGGCAACAACAAAAACCAGCTGACAAGTCCGGCCAATGCAATGCCGGCAATTGTACCTATAAAACCGTTGCGTGAACGCTCCAGTTCATGGCGGCGTTGTTCAATATCATCTTCTATTTCTTGCGCGATTTTTTGGCGAAATTCGCTTAAATATTCATCTTCTTTCGGATTATTAAAAAGTTCTTTCATTTTAAGGCCTTTTTTTAAATCAAAACACTGCTTTTTATTTAAAATAGCCCTAAAAACTTTATAATCACTTAAAATTACGACTTGAATAAATATTTTTTTTGCCTAAAATTACAGATATGAAAATTGCAACTTTTAACATCAATTCAATTAACGCACGCCTGAATACTTTTATTTTATGGCTTAGGACAACGTCGCCCGATGTTGTTTTATTACAGGAAATCAAGACCGAATTTAACAACTTCCCGTTTTTTGAAATAAATGCCGAGGGTTATCATGCCGTTGTTTTTGGGCAAAAAGGTTACAACGGCGTTGCCGTTCTTTCAAAAAAAAATGTACATCTTTTAAACGAAAACTTACCCGAATTGCAAAACAGCGAAGCCAGATATCTCGAAGTTTTGTACGATGATATCATTATTTCATCTGTTTATATGCCAAACGGCAATCCCTTAGGCTCCGAAAAATTTGATTTTAAGCTCAAGTTTATGCAAGCTTTCAACGAGCATGCTCAAAAACTTTTGAAAAGTCATCAAAAAATTATTTTCGGCGGAGACTTTAACGTCATTTTATCCAAAAAAGATGTTTATGATGAAACACCGTTTTTAAACAACGCTTTGACAAACGAAGACGCCCGCCGTTATTTAACTGCTTTGAAGTATTTTGGCTATTACGATTCTTTTGAATGCCTCAATTTTAAAGACAACGGCTATACTTATTGGGATTATGGCCCCTCTGCTTTTTCAAACGATTTTGGTATGCGAATCGATTATCTTTTTTGTTCGGCTTTCATGGCAGAACGCTTAAAAAATTGTCAGGTTGATAAAACTTTAAGAAAACAGGAAAGACCCTCCGATCACACCCCGCTTATCGCTGAGTTTTATATCGAAAATGAGGATAAAAAATGAAAAATAAAATTCTTTGCATAACTTTTGCGGCATTGATGACTTTTTTTAATATCTGCCCTCTAAAAGCTGAAACAAATGTCATCAAAGATGTTTTTTATTCGTTAAATCGTGATTACATCAACGATTTAACGAACAAACAAATTGCCTTAAAAGGTCTTAAAGCTTTGCAAAAACTGAGCAATAACATTGACTTAAAACAAACATCAAAAAAAATTGTTTTGTATCAGAATGGCAAAATGATTAAACAATTTGAAGTGCCGAACGATACGGCAGACGCCGAAGTTTGGTCAGCGTGGTGTAAAAGCATACTAGATGAAGCTGTAAGTGTCAATACCGACATCAAAACGCACGATTTTGAGCTTGAAGACCGATTCGCATCATCTGTTTTTGAAGGCTTAGACGGATATTCGCATTATTTCGGTGCTTTTGAAGATGATCAATCAAACAAGCCCTTAAAAATCAGACGCCCGTTTGCTTCAAGGGTGATTGACAATATTTTGCTTTTAAGGATATTAAGTTTTAAAAAAGATATGTCCGAAAATGTCAGAACAGCTGTTGAAGAATGCTCAAAATGCGAAGGTGTTATTTTAGATTTGCGCGGCAATCACGGCGGTTTTTTGGATGAAGCATTAAAAATCGCGGATATGTTTTTGGATGAAGGGATTATCACATACACACTTTCTGCAGACAAAGCCGAACCGGCCTATTATACGGCTTTGCGCGGTGATATTTTTCAAGGCAAACCGATGGTTATTTTAACCGATGGCTATACCGCCTCTGCGGCAGAAGTTTTGGCCGCCGCATTATCGGAACAAAACAGAGCTGTCTTAATCGGAACAAAAACGTACGGCAAAGGCACCATCCAAGATGTTAAAAAAATGGATGCCGAACGAGCACTCGCCGTCACAACCGCCTATTTTTACACGCCGTCAGGCATCAAAATTGACAAACTCGGCTTGACCCCTTTTATCTGCACAAGTGATGATCATGATTGTACACCGACGGATCGCTTTACAAAAGAAGAAGATATTGACATGGCCGTCAAATACCTCAAAACCGGCAATGTTTTTTAATTTTTTTCATCCGTTTTTACTTTTTTATTTGACAACAATTCCGATATATGGTTTAATAAGTTTCAGATAAGAGATATCTTTTTCTTATCGAGTGCCTTGATAAGGCGCGGAGCTATCGAAAGCTCAAACACAAAGCAGTGAGGATAACACTGTAGTTTATAGTGCTATTTTTGTTTTAAAAAGCACGTCTATCCCCGATAAGAGTCGGGGTGCTGATGACGAATGTACAAGTTTTTCTAAAGGTTATCAGAGTCATTTCTTTGTGTATGATTTTCGAACGCCCCGACCGCACTTAAAAAGGCGCGGTTTTGCGTCACCCCTCCGAGGGTGTATACCCGAGGATAAGGGGTCCACAAAAACAAATATATCAACATTCTTATTTGAAAGGAAAAAAACATGAAAAAACTAATTTTTACTTTAAGCCTCACACTCATCCCTTTTTATACTTTCGCCTATGAAGGCACAATCTCTCAAAGCGGCAGCTGCGGCGCGACCGATGCCGATTGCCATTACGACCTCTATGAAGACGGCCATTTGGAAATCAGCGGAACCGGTGAAATGAGTAATTGGAATTATCGTGAAGGTCGTGCTGCCCCATGGGCACCTGCAAATGCGCAAGAATTTATTGATGGTAATAATGCTGTTACGAGTGTCAATATTAATGGGATCACCAAAGTTGGCCGGTGGGCCTTTTTATGGTGTAATAATCTAACTGATGTTCAGATTGGTAATTCAGTTAAAACCATTGAAGGAGCAGCTTTTGAATCGACAGGTAACCTTGGAACATTTGTTATTCCGGATACGGTGGAAAAAATAGTAGCAACTGCTTTTCAACGTTCTAAAGCAGAAAAAATTGTGATTGAAGGCACGCCGGAGCTTGAAGGGGCATTTATCAGAACACCAACAATAAGCATTTATTGTAATCAAAATTTAGATTGCGCCGATCATGGATATGATGATGGTACGATACCTTCAAATAAAAGCGGAACCATTATTCCTTATGAAAAACAAGGCGGCGTTTTTATTTTAGACGGAAAATACTATCTTTCCGGTTCTGATATGGCAGTCGACACGAATGTTTGTGATAAAGAACTTAATGAATGCAAGCGCGATGTTTTGGAGGCGAAAGGTATTTGTCAGGGCTCAGCGTGTGACACGTTTATCCAAAGCGACGGACAATATATGTTAAAGTATAACGGCAAGACATATCAAGATATCAATGCACTTCTGAAAGGCAATTATGACCGGCGCCGGATTTACACAATAGAAGAGGCAAACTTTGTTGCCGGTGATAAAAACCGCGTGTCAATTAAGTACAGATAAAATAATTCAGGCCATCAACCGTTTTTCCAGTTCTTGCAAATCTTGCGGTAAATCGCTTTCAAAAAAGAGGTGTTCACCGGTTTTGGGATGAATAAAACCGAGTGTTTTGGCGTGCAACGCCTGTCTTTTATATGTTTTGACGTATTCTCTGATGTCAACAGGAACCTTCAAAATTGCATTCGAAGAAGCGTCATAAACTTTATCCCCGATAAGGTGATGACCTTTTGAGGATAAATGCACTCTGATTTGATGCGTGCGTCCGGTTTCTAAGCGACATTTGACCAATGCGGCATATGTCCCGAAAGCTTGTATCACTTCATAATGCGTCACAGCTTCTTTGCCGCCGGTTTTTACAATCGCCATTTTTTTGCGATCAAATCTGGACCGGCCGATGTTACCTTCAATCGTACCTTTCAGCGGGTTAGGCAAGCCATACACAAAAGCATAATAAGTCCGTTCAATACTATGCTTTTCAAATTGCTCGGCAAGTCCGATATGCGTCGCATCATTTTTTGCAACGACCAAAAGTCCCGATGTTTCTTTATCAATTCGATGCACAATACCGGGGCGTTTAACCCCGCCGATACCGGAAAGTGAATCGCCACAATGATATAAAAGCGCATTGACAAGCGTACCGTCATACACCCCTGCTCCCTGATGCACAACCATACCGGCACTTTTATTGACGACAATCAAATCATCATCTTCATAAACAATGTCAAGATCGATATTTTCAGGCTTCGGCTCAGCCTCTTTTAGAGGCGGAATTTCAATTTCAAAACTATCCCCAAGTTTGACTTTATAAGCATTATCAACAACGCTTTCATCGTCTGAAAAAACATAACCGCCTTTAATTAAGCGCTGAATCTCAGCTCTTGAAAATCCGAGCTTGCCGCTTAAAAATTTATCGAGCCGTTCTCCCTTATCGTTTAATTCAACAGGGCTTAAAAAAATGTTGTTTTCTTTTTCCATTCAAGTTAGTATATTTAAAGACAGTTTTAAGAATTTTAGTTTAACATAGAACAAAGATGCTAAAAAAACAAGTGACTTTTTTGCTCAAAGGAGAAAATAATGGCAGAAAGCAATCCGAGCTCAACCGTTGATGTCAACGAAAATATTATGGGACGCTTAGAAAGTGTTTCCGACGACACAAACATTACACTTGAAACAAATGAACCGGATGACGAGTTTGAAAAATTATTAAACAGCTTTATTGCCTCCGAAAAAAGCGATACGATGGATATCACAGGCCAAACCCTTAATAAGGAAGAGCAAACCGCACCACGCCAAACCGGCGACCTTGGCACCGACGAGGCAGAATTGGCTCAGGCCTACCAAAATTTAATTGATGCCGTCACAGCTATTTCTTTGGCTTATGAAAAACAAATGCCGGAACTTATTTTTGACCCATCAAGACTTGTACCGAATTATAAACCGAGTTTAGGGCGAAAGATTGTTCAAGACACACTTTCCTGCTGGGATCTGATGTTTTCGGCATTTCCGGAAAAATTATCGACCATCAGCCCGAATTCAACCGATGAACAATTCTTAAATTTTGCAGAGGGTCTCTCAGATCAAAATCTGCAATTGGCAATTATTTCGTACGTTGAAATTTTGATCGATATTGAAAATTGCGAAATTTCGTATGAAGAACGACGTTTAAAAGCTCAGCGCAGACGTATCGAACGTGCACTTTACGAGGAATATCAACGTCGGCGTGAACGCAAATTAAAATTTATTCAAGCTGTGGCTGAAAAACATTTTCCGATTGATGCAGAGCGATTGATTAATAACTATTTTAAGACAGCAACAAAAGACCCGAAAGCCGCTTTTGAAGTCTTGACGACAAATCCGGCCGTTTACGCCCCGATTGAAAATGACAAAATCAAACCCGGCCTGTTCGGTTTATTAAAGGTAACGCCTGAAGACGGTATCAAAGAAAACCATAGAATCGGCGCTTTTTTGAAAAAATTAAGGGTTTAATACATTTGTCACAAAAAAGTAATAGACAAAATAAAAAAATTATGTTAAAATAGACGAAAAGATGACCTCTAAAGGAGATGACAATGGCAGAAGAATTGACGATGGAACAACAAGCAAAAGCATTATTTGATATTTTAAGTTCAAAGGATATTTCACCTGATGACTTGGCGAAAGCTTCAGGAATAATTAAAGCAAATCCCAAAATTTTAACAAATGAGAGCTTTGTTTCAAACATCAAAATGCCTGACTTTGCAAGTATGCACGCTCAAAAAGTTGATTTGGGCCAAATGCTTTATGAAGGTGCAAAATCGCAAAAAGATTTGAAAGTCGTTTTAGATAATCTTGCAAAAATTGACTTACCGATGTACGGCAAAACAATGACCGTTGAGGGGAAAAAGCGCACGGCTGCCAATTATTTTTTAGATAACGCTTATTTGCCAAACGGTGAAATCATTGGCACGCAAACCGTCAAAAATATGCATTTCATGGGAAATGTGCTTAAAGACAAGCCCGAGCCGATTTACAAAGATGATTCAAAAAATCAGGAAGCTAAACGTGCCGTTCATGCTCATCTGGAACAGACAGCTCCTTTTTATGCCGGACTTTATACGGCATATGGCGCCAATCATAATGCACGCAATTTTTCGGGACAAAAAGTTGATCAGCTGATGGATGCTTATTTAGCAGAAAATAAGCCAGAGAAAAAACGTGCCAATACGACTGTTGAGAATAAACCCAAGCAAGCTACCACACTTGCTCAGGCAAAAGAGAACATATACCGCGGAAATGCAACTGCCGAAGACAAAAAATTAGTTCAGGAAAATGAAGATAAAGAAGCTGAACTTGCAAATGTTGATGACCCGCGTAATAAATACAGCGGATACAATCACAAAGGCGAAAAGTTTAGAGATGAAGATGTCATTAAGTATATGTACGAAGAATGGTTCTTAGCTTTGCTGAGTTGGGGTTGTGATAAAATTGAAGAAGGCATTGAAATTGCCCTTGACTATACGACAGACGGTTTAAGAGCTTTTTCTATGCGCCAAGAAAAAGATGCCAAGGAAACGAAAAATCAAAACTTAAAGCCGGTTAAAGCTAAAGTTGCATCCTTTGGTCATGAAACTGATGGTTTACTGAATAACTTTACAAAAAATGCGCCTTTATATGCTCAAAGATTTATTAATCTGAAAAAAGATTTGCAAAATATCGATTTTGCCGCGATAACTCATGAACAAGAACGTCAGTTAAGAGAAAAATACGGCGATAATCTCATCAGCGCATTTAAAGCCGATCCGAAAAAGTTAGACAGCTTGAAAAAACTCTCCGAGCAAGGTATTGAAAATATTGCCGGTAATATTAAGGCCGCCGGTCAATGTGCTATGATGCTGACGCGTCTTGAGATGGTTGATGAAATGATGCGTTCCGATAAAAAATGGCGTGACAGCTTAACGGGCGCTTATTTGTCAGATGATGAACTGATTGCCGGTGATAAGGGCTTTATTGAACGCAGTCAAAAACGTATGGAAAAAATTATGATTGCAGTTCGGACTTTGTCTGAGGATGCCCGCGGTTTGGCGAAGGCCGAATACGGCAAATTGACAACGAAGGAAGAAAAAGAGGCATGGATTAAGAAAAATATATCAGATGAATATGATGCCTTAATCAACAATCCCGAAACTTCCGATGAAAGACGTCAAAGCTTGCGTAAGGACCTTGTTAAATTTGAGAAAAAATATAAGGCGGGCATGCTTGATGAAGAAATTTATCAAACTTATTCTTCGCTTAAAGTCAACACGTATCTCGATGAAATGGTTCAAAAGGTTCAAAAAGCGACCCAAAAGCAGGCCGAATTTGTAGATAATGAACGTTTTGATGCCATTTCGCGGGCACCGAATGATGATGTCAAAGATATCATTGACGAGGCTGATAAAGAAACTGAAAAAATTATTGATAAGGGCGTAGGGTATACAAAATTCTTCGGTAAAAAACAAGCCGAAACACCCGCTAAAAGGACATTGGAAGAAGAGGCGATAAGCTATACGACTGCTATGCCTTTGGAAGTGATGGCGGAGGATTTAAAGAATCCAAGAGGACCTAATTCTGTTCAAGAGCGTATGCGCCGCGTTAAAGAGGCTAAGGCAAACAATCCGCTCAATACTTCCCGTTTGCTTTCAGGAACAACACTCGGTTTGATGGGCTATGATAAAAAAGAGCGCTAAGCTATGTTCAAAAAAATCGGTTTATTTTTAAGATTTTTGGTTATTGCTGCAGTGTGGTCGGCCTTTTGGCTCTTTTTGACACAGCAACTTGTGCTTAGAATATGGAATTTTAACTATATCTCGCCAAAACAATGGTCACTTATCAAAGCTTTTTGGGATAAAAACGGTGTTATTCGAGAAGCATCGGATTATATGCTTTTCATTACACTTTTGGTTATCCTTATTGTTTGGTATATCGGATTTAAAAAGCTTTATCATACCGATTATGTTAAACTTTTTTTGCGTCCGTTTGAATATTTTCACAAAAAAAGAATTGAGCAATATACAACAGAAAGCAAACACGTTGTGATTAAAAATCTTGTCGTCGGTGAAAAGATGACACTCGAAGATTTAATCAATGAAAAAATCAAAGAAGAAAAAGGGCAAAAAGCCTCTCAAAAAGAATCCGAAATATTAAGAGAAACAATCTCAAAAAAAATAATTGAACAAAAAGGAAAATAAATCTCTTGTTAATTAATATCAAATATAGTATTCTTGGCATGAAAAAATAGGAGAACACGTTGAAACCCTTACTCGTTTTGGCAAGAATAACACTCGTCGGATGCCTCTGGAGCATTATCTTCATTGAAGGCGTGCGCGTTATTGTGCTTGAAAACTGGCGTTTTGACATTTTTTGGCCGCCGCATTGGGCATATGCATACAATCTTTGGATGTCCGGTTGGGTGATTGATACCCCAAAAGAATGGGCTTTTATCTTAATTTTACTCGCATTTATTCCGCTATGGCTGACAGGCTGGATTGCTTTAAGCTTGGTTCCGTGGGAAAAGATAATTTATAAAATTGCGACTTTACCTTTCAGACTCGTTAAAGGTTCTGTGGAACCATTGAAATATGTTGCGATGCCGACTCCTGTCATACAAAAGAAAAAATCATATAAAGAAGTTCGTCCGACGAGCAAACGTGTACCGATTTACGATTACGGCGGATCTGCTCAAACGCAAGCCCCCATCCAAATTGCGCCTTCTTCTACGCCTGTTGCTGCCTTACCAAGCAACACCTCTAATCCGACAAAAAACCGAGCTGCCGCCACAAGAGAAGCGCTTAATCACACAATTTTTGATTTAGATGAAGGTGATGAAGATTTTGATTTGGATATCGATTCGTTTGACAAATCTGATATTTTCAAAATTGATTCGCAAAAAAACAAAAAACAAGCTGAAGTTCAAGCTGAATATGATTTTGATGATGAGGAAGCATATCAAACCCCTGCCCCTCAACCCTCTCAAAAGAAAAAATTTGATTTTGACGATGATGACGTCGAAGAATATCGTCCGAAAAAATCCGAACCACGTCAAAGAAGAAATCGCAACGATGATGATCGCAGAAAAGCAAACACCTCCAGACGTGAAAACAGAGATGACAGAGCTCAATCCCATTTAAAGGCACCTTCACGCACGGAATCCGAAAGATCTGGCACATCGAATGCTACTGTATCAATGCTTGAAGATAAGGGATATATTGTTTTCAAAAATCTTTTATTTGATCGGACCAAAATTGACTATGTTGGGGCTTCATCCGATACAATTTTGCTTTGCTTTTTTGATAATGAGCCCGGAGATTGGCTCGCAGATGAAGAACGTTTCAACGATGAAGAACCATTGTGGTTTTCTGAAAACAGCCACCGTATTTCACCGGTCAGAAAAGCTGAGATTGCTCGAGAAATTTTAGAAAATGCCCTTCAAGACAGTGATTTGGATTGCGCGGTTAAACCCTATGTCATTGAAACAAACGCTAATATTATTAATGCCGAAGATATGCTTGATATCTGGAATGATATGGATATACGTGTTGTACGCACTTCAAAGGGCGGCCCTGTTGAGTTAGAACCTTTTGCCAAAGCCGTTCCTGTCGCTGAAGAAAGCTTATCCCGTGATGATTTGGCTGAATTGAAACGTCTTTTAAAACCGTTTGATGCAAGGAAGAATTAATGAAACAACGCGGTGTTGAATGGGAAGAATATGATAAAGCCGTCCGTTGGATGGCAATGACAATGATTATCACTTTGACCATCACTGTCTTTTTTACGATTTTTTCACTGCCATTGTCATTTTTACTCGAACACGGTATTTCAAAAGAAAATATGCAGAGCGTCAAGATGTTCGTCAATACCGTATTTGACCATCCGACATTTTTGTTTAAACAATATTCACGCTGGATGCACAAACTATCTGCGACGAATGAATTTTCAATCAGCCGTTGGGTGCCGATTCTGCCGGCCATATCACTGCCTCTCGGACTGATTGTCGGCGGTGTTTCCTGCCCGTATCGTTTTCAATCAAACGTCCATGGCTCGGCACGTATTGCGACCGCCAGAGATATTGAAAAGATGGAACTTTTGGGCTATGACGGCTTTTGTCAGGTCGTCGGTAAATTCAACGGCCGTCTGCTTTTGCTTAAAGAAACGCTCTCAACACTTTGTTGCGCACCTCCGGGTACCGGTAAAACGGTTGGCGTCGTGATGCCGACAATTTTCTATGCACCGACCTTAAGCCTGATTATCAACGATCCGAAACCTGAATTGTGTTATAAAACATCGGGTGCAAGAGCTAAAGTCGGACCTGTATTCATTATCAACTGGGGCGCCGAAGATAAGCCATCGGAAGGCATTTATTATCCTTCATGGAATCCGTTGTCGCCTAATGCCTTGCCGGAAATGGGACCGGATCGAGATATGTACGTCGATTCGATTTGTAATATTTTGGTTGAAGAGCCAAAAGGCGGGGCCGATCCGCACTGGTCGCAAACCGGTCGTGCGGCCTTAAACGGCTTTATTCACTTTATTACTTCAAAATGCGAACGTGCACGTGCCAACGATTATTTCATCGGTCGCATATATGAAGGTAAATTGGATGAAGAAGACAAGCGCGTTTTGGAAAGTTATTATCAGGATATGCGTGATCCGATGGTTCCAAAGGCATTAAATGATTTAAAAAGCAACAATATTACAATTGATAACTATTTGCCGATCGGTACTTGGAATTTATTGCCGGAAAAGTGGATCGGACGCGAATCATGTATTGCGATGATTTTGGAATGGCTGACTGAGGCTCAAATCAAACAGGCGCAAGAAATTAAGCGCCGTCTTGCGGAAGGTGATCAAATGGCCGCTATGGCTGATCCGATGCATGATTTATTGGACGAAGCGGTTGAAGAAGCACGCAAATACGGCTATGCTCAGCGTTGCTATACCGAGCTCAGCGCATTATCCGCCATGCCCGATAAAGAACGAGGCTCCGTCATTTCGACGGCTTTTGCCGGTATCAATATTTTCAAAAACGCTGCCGTTGTGGCCAGAACAAGCTTTTCCGATTTGCACTTCAAAGATTTGCGCGGTATGAAAGACCCTGTGACCGGCGTATTTAAGCCTATTTCCGTTTATCTTTCGATTAACCAAACGGATGCCAGAGCTTTAGGTGTCATCAGTTCCGTGTTTATTGAATTGATGAGCTCTTATTTGATTTCAAACCCGCCGAAACACGAAAACAGAACAGATGGCAAGATGGGTCCGTTCGGCTGTTTATTTGTCTTGGACGAGTTTCCGCAAATGCCTAAATTAAAAGCCGTCATTGACGGACCGGCCGTCGGTCGCGGACAAAAAGTTTCATATCTTTTAATCGGACAAGATTTAGGCCAAATTTCGGGCAAATACGGCAAAGATGATTTGGAAACGGTGATTTCTACCACAGCGTGTAAAGTCATTTTGTCACAAAACAATGAAGTAACCGCTCAGCGTTTTTCAAAAATGATTGGTAATAAAACGGTTCAAACCACTTCATTTTCGAGAAATGAGGGACAGCTTGGCAAAAACTATAACCCGTTTGCAAAGAACGTGAGCTACCAATTGCAAGGTATTTCGGTGATTTCAACGACGGAATTACTGAGCTTGCCGATGCTCAAACAAGTTGTGTTGATGCAAAGTTATATCGATCGTCCGATTATGGCCGATTCGCCAAGATGGTATCTTGATCCGAAGATGAAGAAACTGGCGGCATTAAAGCCTTGTCCGAACGTACCGGATTGGGTTGTGGCTCAGCGTGAAGACATCAACGATGATATGCTCTCAAAACTCGGTATTGATTATGACCCGAATGCGGATAACGATACCTTTGAAGAAGATGAGCCGACCGCTTAATCAGTGAGGTCAATATATGGACACTACCATAAAAAAATTGCCTGTTTTTCAGATATTCAAAGACGCGTTTATTGATTTTAACAAAGACCAAAACAGATGGCGAATTTTTTGGCTTCTCAATTTTGTATTTTGCGCCGTTTTTAATATGCTTCCGAAAGGTTTTGCAAATCCGTTAAGCCTTGTATGGTCTTTTGGTTTTTACGTTTTTTGGTGCACTTTTTTCAGATTTTATTATCAAAAAAAACCTTATTTTCACTTACAAAAAGTTTTTGCAAGTGCCATCCCGTCCTCAAAAATGATATTTATCACCTTTGCCCTGACGATGTTTTTGCTTCTTGTACCGTTTATCCCTTTAATGATGGGATTTAAAGGACAATATCTTATCTTCTTTGAGCGTTATATGGCCACCATTCAATCCGGGCAAACAAGCCTGCTTAATATAACGATTTTTTCTGTTATTTTCCTTTTCTTATCTCCGGTTGCTTTCTGCAGACCATATTTGGCCTTTATTGCCGCGGTTCAAGGCCTAAACGGCTCTTTGAGAAAAACATTCAAAAAAACGCAAAACAACTATTTTACTTTTTTAAGCCTGATGTTTTTCTTAAATTTACCGTGCTTCATTGCCTATCAGGCAGATATCCTATTAAATTGCCACGGATGGTTTTCAGTCGGCTTTTATTCAGTATACCTGATTTACTTCAACCTTGTTTTTGCCAAAGTCTATGATTGGTTTAATGTTTAATTTAAAGAGTTTTCGATAAAAAAGAAAGACTCGATAAAAAACCGAGTCTTTTTTTCATTAGCAAATTAAAAGAAATTACTTCAATTCGACTTTAGCGCCGGCTGCTTCGAGCTTAGCTTTGATTTCTTCAGCTTCAGCTTTCGGAGCGCCTTCTTTCACTGTCTTCGGTGCGCCGTCAACCAAATCTTTGGCTTCT
>CACXFX010000058.1 GCA_902767055.1 uncultured Pseudomonadota bacterium | reverse complement strand
CCGTCGCCGTCATAATCAATCGCATAAGCATTATAAGTAGAAGGCATAAACTGAAAATGCCCCATCGCACCTGCCCAAGAGCCAAGCATTTTGTCATTTTGTAAATCAAACTTATCCATGATTTTCAAAACATTGTACAACTCATTTTTGAAAAATTTGGAACGGCGGTTGCGATAGCTTAAATTGGTCAGGCCGTCAATCAAGTGGTATTTACCCTTATTTTGACCAAAGTTTGTTTCAATCGCCCAAAATGCGGTTAAATAATTGAGCGGGACTTGATAGGTGTCTTCTAAGTTAGAATATTTTTTCTTTAACGTTTTATATTCTTTACGCGCTTTTGAAACACGATTTTCATTAACCAGTTTGTTGACGTAATCGCGTGATGTCAAAATAAATTCAGCCTGTTTTTTATCTTGCGCCACAACTTCGGGTTTCGGGTGATAGTAATTATTTTTTCCGTAGGCTTTATCAATTGTTTTTTGTGAAATGCCTTTGGCGAGCATTTCTTTTTTTAAGTTATCGATAAAGGTGAGCCATTCTTTGGGCGGTTGAATATCTTTTTGCGTGGCGCACAAAGCAGAACCGGCAAAAACGGCCAGCATAAAAGTAAAAAACAAAGCAAAACGCAAAAATTTCATATTTATCCTCATTAAATCCGGGGTAATCTTAACGCGTTTTTTTGTTTTTAGCAAGTAAATGTTTTTAATCGGTATGAATAATTTTTATAATACAAAAAAGTCTCGGAAAAATAATTTCCAAGACTTTTTTATTAGGCAATAAGTTTTGACTATTGCGCGTTGATTAAATAAATTTCAACGCGGCGATTTTGCTGCCTGCCCTCAGGCGTGTCATTTGTTGCAATCGGGTTTGACGCCCCCATACCGTAAGAGGAAATACGTGCGGCATTAATACCTCTTAATTTTAAATAATTGGCAACGCTTAAAGCACGTCTTTGAGAAAGCGGAATATTGATTTTATCATTGCCCGTGCTGTCGGTATAACCGATAACCTGCAGATTTGTCTTGTCATATTCTTTGGCCACAAGCGCAACCGAATCCAAAACCTTGTTTGCACTTGTTTTCATCACATCTTCATTGGTATTGAATGTAATGGCATTTGGCATAATCAGACGAATGTTTTGTCCGTCACGAGCAACTTGGACACCCGTGCCTTGCAGGCTTTCACGCAATTTTCTTGCCTGAATATCCATATAACCGCCCGTACCTGCACCGGCTGCGGCACCGACGCCCGCACCGATTAAAGCGCCTTTTTCACCGCCGATCAAAGCACCGACACCGGCACCGACTGCCGTGCCGATACCTGTACCCCATGCGGTTTTTGAAACCTTGCTTTCACCCGTATACGGGTCAGTGGCACAAGCTGTTAAAAACAAAAGAGCTATCAATGATAAAAGTGTTTTTTTCATAAATTTTCTCCGATAAATTAAAATTTGGGTTTAAAAAATGCGGCATATTCATCAATCATCGAATCGGTCGCTTTATTATAATCCGGCTCAATCGAGGGTCGATAAATCATAGATTTTGTCAGCTCAAAAACAGGCTCTGCGGCATCTTGCTCTTGTTTTTCAAGCAAAATGTTGCGGATAGAGGCTAATATTTCTTCGGTTGAAATTTCGTCTTCCTGATTTTCCATAGCGCACCTATTTTTTAGCTGAGAGTGAAAGGAACTTGTTGCGGGTTTGTTTTGATTTTTTCTCGGCATCATAAAGATCGACATTCAAGCCTAAATCTTTGGCCGTCAATTTGCCCATCGATAACAAAAGCGCCATCCCCGAAACGTAGTAATTACGGCGGGCTTCGACTTCTTCAACGTTAGAATTGAGTAAAGCCTGATAAGCATCCAAAACATCCAAAACCGTACGGTTGCCCAAAGCTTCTTCCTGCTGAACGCCGTCAAGCGCAATGGCATAAGCTTTGATTTGGTCTTTAACCGATTTTAAGCGCGATTCGTTTGCAATCATATATTCAAAACTTGAAGTTACAGTCGCAATCATATCGCGTTCCGCGGCCAAAACGTTTTCCTCAGCCTGCCATTTTTTGTATTTGCTTTGGCGGATTCTGGCACGTGTTTCGCCGGCATTGTAAAGCGGTACGCTCATATTAACCGACCATTGAAAACTGTTTGTTTCGGGATCTCTTGCGTTAACGGCCTCCGTCTTAGAGCGCGCAGCTTCGGCTTTGAATGCAACTTGCGGCAACAAAGCACCTTCATTGGCATAAACAGTGTAATCTGATGCCTCTAAAGCGCTTTTGGCGGCCTTCAAATTATAGTTGTTTTCATAAGCATAACGCAACGCGGCTTCAGGATTTTTCGGAAACATCTCGGACATATTTGTCGGCTCGGTCAAGCCGGCGGGCGTTGTGCCGACAATGTTTTCATAAATCGCTTTGGAAGCGGCCAAATTGCCTTCAGCTCGGATTCTGTCCGAAATAGCGGCGCTATGGCGAGCTTCAGCCTGCGATACGTCTGTGCGCGTGACTTCACCGACATTAAAACGTTCACGCGTTTCGTCCAGACGCTTTTTTAAGAGTTTTTCATTGTTTTTTTGCAAATCGACAATCGATTCGTCTCTTAAAACATCAAGATATGCCGTGCCGGCGGCAAGCAAAATTTCCTGTTCGATGTTATAAAGATTGCTTTGTTCGGCCTCAACGGATTTGTCGGCGGCTCTGACGGTATTAAAAGTCGAAAAACCGTTAAAAATCGGCTGAGAAAGAACAGCGGAAACCGCTTTGGTATAACCATCATTTGTCTGATAAGTATCATTGTGGATATGCGCATCGGAATATGAGCCGTTTAAGGCCACGGTCGGGCGATAACCGGATTTGGCAATGGCGACGTTTTCGTCGACAGATCTTAAATAAGCGCGCTGGCCTTGCAAAGTCGGGTTGTGCTGATAAGCATCACTCATCGCCTCAAAAATTGTGGCGGCGTTTGCCTTAATGCAAAGACACGTTGTCAGCAAAAGTGCCAACGTCAAAGATTTTTTCATATAAATTCACCATATTATTTGTTTTAAACCTAAGGCGCATGATACACGATTTTATTTCAAAAACAAGCTTTTTTTATCGCTTTATCCTGCCTTTAAAAAAGCCTGTTAACGATGATGTCTACCACCGCCATGAGGCGCTTTGTGATGGTGCGTGATTTTTGCGGGTGCTTTGTGATGGTGATGCTTCACCTTAAATCCGTCAAATAAAAGCGCGCCGACAACCGCCGTTGTAACACCGGCCAAAACAGCAGAGCCGGTCGAGTAATTGTCGTAGTAATAGCTGTTTGTATAGGTAGGTGATTGTCTGACAACCGTCACAGTCGGCTCGGTTGTGACAACTTGACGAACAACGGTCGGTTGTGCATAAACATTGGTCGACATTTGGCTTTTGACAATACCGTTGTCGTCAATGACAAAGATTGTTTCGGCCATTGCGGTTGCGCTGTAAAGTGTTAAGGCCATTGCATAAAAAAGTTTTTTCATTTTTAAATATCCTTTATAAATAAATTTGTTTGACATTTTATAAAACGAAAAACAATTTTAAGCGGTTCACTTTTTTTACCGATATTT
>CACXFX010000057.1 GCA_902767055.1 uncultured Pseudomonadota bacterium | reverse complement strand
CGACATATATTGATGAGACAGCCTTTTACACTAACGCATCGCTTTATTGCCCCGAAAATCTTGCGGAGCAATGTCGTACGGCTTCCGGTAATCCGTCCGGCGTTCATGTATATACCATAGATGCTGACGGAAGATACTCTGTTAGCGGCAAAAAATATGCCAATTTTAAGGATATGCAAAACGGAAACTATATTCCGAAGCGTATTTATACCCTTGAAGAAGCGACCAAAGTTTCCAAACCCACAGGAAATACTGTCCGCATTAAATACCGCTAAAAAGTGCCCATCAATAAAATCCTCATTTTGATAAAATGGGGATTTTTGTTTTTTGGAGCATTCCGAATTTTAAATCTTGTCGCGATAAAAAAAGATGCTTGAAAGTTTTGTGATGATGTGATAATGTTTTGCTCATCAATCGTACGATGAAAGAAAAAAATGTCGGATGAAACACGAAAAATAGGTATTGTTGCCGGGGGCGGGAGTCTGCCTCATTTATTAATCGAACACTTAAAACAAATCGGAACGCCGTTTGATGTATTGGCTATTTCGGGCAATGCGGATAAAGCTTATTTTGATGGCAGTTTTGATTACAAATGGATCCGAATCGGTGAGGCCGGTACGGGGTTTAAGTATTTCAAAGACAGCGGCGTCAAAGATATCGTGATGATCGGTACGATTTTTCGTCCGACGCTTGCCGATCTTGTGCCGGATTTAAGAACGGCGGCTTTTTTTGCAAAAATCGGATTGAAAGCGTTGGGTGATGACGGTATTTTGCGTGCGCTTGTCAAAGAAATTGAACATGATGGTTTTAAGGTTTTGGGTATTCATGAGGTGTTGCCTGATATCTTGCTTAAAGAAGGTGTGTTAACCAAGAAAAAACCTGATAAACAGGCACTATCCGATATTAAACGCGGTGTTGAAGTGGCGTTGGCTTTAGGAAAGCTTGATGTCGGGCAAGCTGTTGTCGTTCAGCAGGGGCTTGTTTTGGGCCTTGAAGGGATTGAAGGTACGGATGAGCTCATTAAGCGTTGTTCAAATTATAAACGCAAAGGTGACGGGGCTGTTTTGGTAAAGCTCAGAAAACAACAGCAGGATATGCGCCTCGACTTGCCGACGATTGGTGTAAAAACGATTGAAAATGCTCATCTTTCCGGTTTTAAGGGATTGGCTGTTCATGCCGGAAATGCTTTGATTGTGGATGAAAAAGAGGTTGTTGAGTTGGCCAATCGTTATAAAATGTTTTTAATCGGGGTTAACCCGTCGGAGTATTTATAAAATGAAAGTTTATATTATTGCGGGCGAACCGTCCGGTGATTTGCTCGGCTCGAGATTGATGCGTTCAATGATGGCAAAATGTCCGGATACTCAATTTTACGGCGTAGGCGGCGAAACGATGGAACGCGAGGGCTTAAAATCTTTGTTTGATATTAAAGAACTTGCCGTGATGGGGATTTTGGAGGTTATTCCATCTGTTCCGCGTATCTTAAAGCGTATTAAACAAACGGTGGATGACATAGCCCGTGTTAAGCCCGATGTCGTTATAACGGTTGACAGTTGGAGTTTTTCCGCGCGTATTCATAAAGCCTTGCGTAAAAGAAAACTTAAAATTAAACAAGTACATTATGTGGCGCCGCAGGTTTGGGCTTGGAAAAAGAAACGGGCACGTACGATGTATAAATACATCGATCATCTTTTGACCCTTTTCCCGTATGAGCCGAAATATTTTACGCCCTATCATTTAGAAACGACTTTTGTCGGGCATCCGGTGATTGAAAGTATGGTTTTGTTCGGCAACGGTGATGATTTTAAAACACGTTTTAATATTGCCGAAAATTCTAAAATTATGGCGATTTTGCCCGGATCACGCAAAAATGAAGTGGCAAATTTGTTGCCGATATTCTTAAAAACGGCAGAGGCTTTTTATGAAAAACATCCGGATTTTACGTTTGTCATTCCGACCGTTAAAACGGTGGAAGATAAGGTTTGTGAGATGGTTAAAGATTCAAAATTGCCGCTGATTGTCGTGACAACCGAATATGACAGACATGATGTTTTTAAGGCCGCAGATGTGGCAATTGCCGCTTCGGGAACCGTTGCGCTTGAGCTTGCAATGGTTGATGTGCCGCATGTTATTGCTTATCGCGTTTCGCCCTTAACGGCTTTTTTGGCACGAAGATTGCTCAAAATACAATTTGTCAATTTAAGCAATATTTTGCTCGGGCGTGAAGTGGTGCCTGAGTTGTTGCAAGAAAATTGTAATCAACAAAAGATTCTTTATTATGTCACCGAACTTTTGAAAAAAGGTGATCTTTATCAGCGTCAAATGGAAGGTTTTGCCAAAGTTAAAGAAATTTTGGGCTTAAACGAGCAAACGCCGAGTGCAAATGCTTGTGATGTTTTGCTTAAAATAACGGGCAATGATGCTTAAAAAATTAAAGCAAATGTTTGTTGAAGAAGACGAGCGCCTGTTTTTATGGGTGCCGGTTTTGTTCGGTCTTGGTATCGGGCTGTATTTTTTACTGCCGATTGATGTTTCAAATGCTGTTTTGGTTGTGGTGACAGAACTTTTAATTTTAGGAATGTATTTAAAACGGCATAGCCATTCGCATTTGGTCTTTTTTGCTGCTTTATTGATTTTGCTCTTCGGATTTTCTTATATTAAACTTTATACGATTTATCAGACAAAACACGTGAAATTGATCAAAGAAAATGAAACGACTTATCTTCAGGGTCGAATCAAACAAATCGATTATACAAAAAAAGGAAATCTCAGGTTTTTGCTGACGGATGTTTCGGATTTTGAAAAACCGCGTGTCGGCAATTATCGAATCTCGAGTGCGGAAAAATCAGATTTTAAAATCGGGACATGTATTGAAACGGTCGCAAATATTATGCCTGTTTCACACCCCCTAAAACCGGACGGATTTGAATTTGACAGATATGCTTTTTATCAAGGTATTTCAGGGGTTGGTTATGCCATCGCTTCGGTTTATGAAATTGATTGTCCGAAAATACCTTGGTATGCTTCGGTGTTGACTTATATTAATCAAAGTCGTAAAAATATCAGTTCTTATATTCAAAAAATACTTCCGAAAAACGAGGCTGCGATTGCATCGGCTGTTTTGGTCGGCGATAAAAGTTATTTAAGCCAGATTCAATATGAAAAATACCGTGATTCCGGTCTGGCGCATTTTCTGGCAATATCCGGTTTGCATCTCGGGCTTGTGGCTGCTTTTGCGTTTTTCAGCGTTCGGCTTTTGATGTCTTTGATTCCTACTTTGGCATTGAGATATTCTTCTAAAACGGTTGCTTGTGTTTTTGCGGTTGGGTTGAGTTTTGTTTATTTACTGCTTTCGGGGGTAAGTGTTTCCGCATTAAGGGCTTTTGTAATGACGGCAGTTGTGTTTTTGGGCTTCATTTATGACAGAAATGCAATTTCAATGCGTATGGTGGCTTTTGCGGCGCTCGTCATCTTAATTTTGGAGCCTTATTTCATTTTGTCTGCCGGTTTTCAAATGTCATTCGCCGCCGTTGTGGCACTGATTTCTTTTTATGAAGTTTTAAGTCAAAAAGAGCTCTTAAAGAAAAATAAAAATGTGTTGCAACGTATTTTTTTCTATTTTGGCGGGGTTGTCTTGACAAGTTTGATTGCAAGTCTTGCAACAATGCCATTTGGGCTTTATCATTTCGGAACATTTTCACCTTATGTTGTCATAGGTAACGTTATTTCGGCTCCCGTGATTGCTTTTATGGTGATGCCGTTTGTGTTTTTAAGTTTGGTTTTGCTGCCGTTTCATTTAAGCTCTTTTCCTCTTCATGTTGCAGGTTTGGGGTTTAAATGGCTCAATGACATAACGACTTTTATATCCGCTCTGCCGTCGGCCGGAATGATGTTGCCAAGAATGCCGTTGATTGGGGTGATTTTAATAACACTCGGGGGCTTATGGCTTTGCTTGTGGCAAAGAAAGTGGCGGTTGTTAGGGCTGATACCGATTATTTTGGGAATTTTGAGCTATACTTTAACTCAAAAACCTGATATTTTATATTCGGCTGATGCAAAGACAATCGGTATTCAAACCCCCAAAAACGAATTACTCGTATTTTCTTTAAAGAAAAACGCTTTTTTAGTTGATGTTTGGGGAGGGGATTTTAAGAAGATTGAGTATAGCAAAAATCCTTTGAGCAATGACAAAATCGGCCTTATTTGCAAAGAGCAAAAATGTGTTTATCGCGGCGTTTTTGCTTTTGACTTAAAAGGAAATTTAAGCCTTGAAGGAAAACCGCTCGATACGACAAAAAATCTCGGCGGAGCGATTTATTTAAACAAATCCGGCATCATTCACAAAACCGTGCGGAAAACAATCGGCAATAAGCCGTGGGGTGCTATCGATATTTAATCGATACACGATTCTTTTCACCTGCCACGCGATTAGCCTCATCAATGGTATAAATGCGGTATTTGACGTAATTACCGTCTATGAAGTTGTCAAGAGAGGTATATATTTTATTGCCGATTTTAACAGAACTTTGGGTGTCAAAATCATTGATAAAGTCTTTGCAAGTTTCAATACTGTTGCAGTATTTACCTTCTTCTGCCATTTCAAGAATTGTGCGGCAAGATTTAATGTTGTTGCAATGAGTACCGTTTGTGGTTTCGGCAATAACGGCATTGCACTCAGCCTGGCTGTTACCGCAAGAAAAATGGTCACCTTGTTTCATATCATCTTTTGATGCATAAAGTGCCCCGTCAAAGAGATATTTACCATCTTCAACAGTGTATTTTGCAAGCTGAGTTTCATTAAGACCTGTATCTATATCGCCGAAAAACAAATCATGACACCGATTGTCTGTATCATTGCAATAAATTTTTAATGATGT
>CACXFX010000056.1 GCA_902767055.1 uncultured Pseudomonadota bacterium | reverse complement strand
TGTTAAAATTGTTAAAAAGTTTTTACCGTATTTATAAGGAGGATTTGTTATGTCACGTATGAAAAGAGGTATGATCGCTCACGCTCGCCATAAAAAGATTTTGGACATGGCCAAGGGCTACAGAGGTCGCAATAAAAACGTATTCAGAGTTGCTGTTGAAAAGGTTGAAAAAGGTTTGCAATATGCATACCGTGATCGCCGTGCAAAAAAGAGAAGTTTCCGTGCTCTTTGGATTCAACGTATCAACGCTGCCACACGTTTGCATGATATGACTTATTCTCGATTTATCAGCGGGCTTATCAAAGCCGGCATTGAACTTGATCGTAAAGTTCTCGCTGATATTGCTTTGAAAGAGCCCAAAGCTTTTGCTAAGCTTGTTGATTCTGCCAAAGCAGCTCTTAAAAAATAAGTAAAAAGTCATTTAAAATTCAAAAAAGAGTTATCTTGGCAAATCAAGACAGCTCTTTTTTGACGTTTGAAAGTTATTAAAATGGAAAATATGAAAGATTTGGAAGATAAAGTCATTGCCGAAGTTAACGGCGCTGAAGATTTAAAAACGCTTGAGGATATCAGGCTTTCCGTCTTTGGTAAAAAAGGCATCATCACCGCCGAGATGAAAACGCTCGGTGCAATGGATGCGAGCGCTCGTATCGAAAAGGCAAAACAATTAAACGCCTTAAAAACGACGCTTGAAAATGCGATGGATATTAAAAAGAATATTTTAGAGGCCGCAGCCTTAAATGAAAAGCTCAAAGCTGAAACAATAGATGTGACTCTGCCTTGCCGTCCGGAAATACAAGGCCGCATTCACCCTGTATCCAAAATTTATGAAGAAGTTGTTGCCATATTCGGCGAGCTTGGTTTTGAAGTTGCCGAAGGCCCTTCGATTGAAGATCAGTTTCATAATTTTAATGCCTTAAATATGCCTCTTAACCACCCTGCCCGTCAAATGCAAGATACGTTTTATGTCGCACACGATAAAAACACTCCTTTTGAGATGGAAAATGCATATGTTGTGCGCACGCATACTTCCGGCATGCAAATCCGAACGATGGAAAACAAAAAACCACCGATTAGGATTATTGCTCCCGGACGTACATACCGTTCGGATATGGATGCGACTCATACACCGATGTTTCATCAGGTTGAAGGTTTGGTCATTGACAAGACAACGACACTTGCGCATCTTAAAGGTTGTTTATATGACTTTGTCAAAGCGTTTTTTGAACTTGATGAAATTCCGGTACGTTATCGCCCGTCATATTTTCCGTTTACGGAACCGTCGGCCGAAATGGATATCGGTTGTTTGAAGACAAAGACAGAACTCAAAGTCGGCGCAGGCAATGATTGGCTTGAGATTTTGGGCTGCGGTATGGTTCACCCCAACGTTTTGAGAGCCGGCGGTATTGACCCCGATGTTTATCAAGGTTTTGCGTTCGGTGTCGGTATTGACAGGCTCGCAATGCTTAAATATGGTATTCCTGACTTGCGCACATTTTTTGAAAGCGATGTCAGATGGCTTAAAAACTATGGATTTGCTCCGCTTGATTTTTCATCATTAACAGGCGGTTTAAACGGTAACGGAGGATCTTTAAGATGAAATTAACCCTATCATGGCTCAAAGAGCATTTAGATACAACTGCCGATTTAGATACGATTGTTCAAACTTTGACACGTATCGGCTTAGAGGTTGAAGAGGTTTATAATCCGGCTCAAAATTTACAAGGCTTTATCACGGCAAGAGCCGAAAATGTTCAAATGCATCCCGATTCGGACCACTTGCATGTTTTAACGGTTAATACCGGAACACAAAAACTGCAGGTTGTTTGCGGTGCCCCGAATGTCAAAGAAGGCTTAATCGGTATTTTTGCCCCTGTCGGCGTTAACATTCCGTGCTATAACGAGGTTTTAAAAGCCTCCAAAATCCGTGGTGTTGAAAGCCAAGGCATGATGTGCTCCGAAAAAGAGCTTTGCGTCGGTGAAGACCATACCGGTATTATTGAATTACCGGCAGATACACCGATCGGCATTCCGGCATCTGAAGTTTTAAATATTGACCCCGTTATTGAAATCGCAATTACACCAAACAGGGCAGAATGTTTGGGCGTCAGAGGTGTCGCGCGTGATTTGGCGGCAGCCGGCCTCGGTACATTAAAGCCGCTCAATATCCGAAAAACTGCCGGCAGTTTTGAAAGTCCTATTAAAGTTAAAGTTGATTGTTTTGATGCCTGCCCGACATACGTCGGCCGTTATATCAAAGACGTTGACAACACTCGAAAAACACCGAAATGGATGGTTGATCGATTGACCGCCATCGGGTTACGTTCTATTTCGCCGCTTGTCGATGTAACAAACTACATCAATTATGATTTGGCACGCCCTCTGCACGTTTTTGACGCCGATAAAATCAAAGGCAATATTGTTGTCAGAATGTGTCATGATGGCGAACATTTCGTCGCTTTAGATGAAAAAGAATATGATTTGGACACATCATCACTCGGAATTTGTGATGATGAAGGTATTGAGTGCTTGGGCGGTATTATGGGCGGTTTAAGCAAAGGTTGCTCTGAAAATACAAAAAATGTATTCTTGGAATGCGCTTTATTCAAACCTGCCTGCATTGCCCGCACGGGTCGAAAATTCGGCATTGAATCCGATTCGCGTTACCGTTATGAACGCTGGGTTGACCCGAAATCGAATATTTTAGGCTCTGACTATGCGACTGAGATGATTTTGGATATTTGCGGCGGTCAGGCTTCCGATGTCATGATTGAAGGCTCTGAGAACTGCAAACCACAAGTCGCTTATATTCGTCCTTCAAGATTAAAAACTTTTGTCGGCATGGATGTCGCACAAGACAAAATCATCGAAATTTTGAACAATTTAGGTTTTGAAACAACCGTTGAAAGCGATAAAATTAAAGCCGTTTCACCGTCATGGCGCGGCGATATCGAATGCGAACAAGATTTGATTGAAGAAGTTGTGCGCATGATCGGCCTTGATGAAATTGAGCCTTTAAGCTTGCCGCATGATAAGTTTGCCAAACAAACTTTGACACCGGCGCAACAACGTGTTGTGACCGTCAAGCATGAACTTGCCTTGCGTGGCATGTATGAAACGGTTACATGGAGCTTTACATCATCAAAACTTGCTGACGTATTTCATAAATCAAATCAACCGGATACCGTTTTGATCCATAATCCGATTTCCGCGGATTTGGATGAGATGCGCCCTTCATTGTTGCCAAATCTGCTGATTGGGGCACAAAATAACATTGCGCGCGGATTTTCCAATATGTCGCTCTTTGAGGTCGGGCCGGAATTTTACGGTCGAAACCCAGGTGATGAAACAACTCTTGCAACCGGTATCAGAGTTGGTCTGACCGCAGACAAAGATTGGTCAAAAACAAGTCGTCCGTTTGATTTGTTTGATGTTAAAGCAGATGCGATTGCCGCCATTGCAGCGGCCAAAGGCCCGACAGATAATCCGCAAATCACAACTGACGCACCTTCATACTATCACCCCGGTCGCAGCGGCACCATTCGCTTAGGTAAAAATGTACTGGCTTATTTTGGCGAACTTCATCCGAGTGTTATCAAAAAATTCGGCCTTAAGACCCGTGTCACGGCGTTTGAAGTATACTTGGATAATATTCCGTTGCCGCGTGTCAGTCATGATAAATCAAGAAAGAAACTTGAATTATCTGCTTTTCAGCCGGTTGTTAAAGATTTGGCCTTTGTTGTTGATGCAAACATCAGTGCGGCAAGCCTTATATCAGCGGCTAAAAATGCAGACAGAAACTTTATCACGGATGTCAGATTGTTTGACCTCTATCAAGGTGAAAATCTTGAACCCGGCAAAAAATCGTTTGCTGTTTCAGTTGTCTTTCAACCAAGAGAGCAGACCTTTACCGATAAAGATATCGAAAATTTAATGAATAAAGTCATCGTCTCTGTCAATAAAGCCACAGGCGGTGAACTTCGAGCTTAACAAAAGGAATAAAATATGACACTTAAAACCAAAAGAGCAGAAAATTATCCCGCATGGTATCAATGCGTCGTTTCCGAATCTGATATGGCTGAAAATTCAGCTTCTCCGGGATGTATGGTGATCAAGCCCTGGGGATACGGCATTTGGGAAAGAATCCGTGATTTGATGGATGAAGAATTTCGCCAAACGGATCACGAAAACGCTTATTTTCCGATGTTTATTCCGATTTCATTTTTCAGAAAAGAAGCCGAACACGTTGAAGGTTTTGCTAAAGAAATGGCTGTTGTCACACACTCAAGGCTTCAAGATGTCGACGGCAAATTAGAACCTGCCGGTGAACTTGAAGAACCTTTAATCGTGCGCCCGACATCTGAAACAATCATTGCCGATTCTTTTTCAAAATGGGTCAAATCATACCGCGATTTGCCTGTTTTGGTCAACCAATGGGCAAACGTCGTTCGCTGGGAAATGCGCCCTCGCCTGTTCTTACGTACGCGTGAATTTTTATGGCAGGAAGGACATACGGCACACGCCTCTGCCGAGGAAGCCGAAATTGAAACAAAGCGTATGCTTGAAGTCTACCGCAAAACATCTGAAGAATTCTTGGCAATGCCTGTTATCGAAGGTGTCAAACCTGAATATGATAAATTTCCGGGCGCCGTTGATACCTATTGCATTGAAGCGATGATGCAGGACGGTAAAGCCCTGCAAGCCGGCACGTCGCACTTCTTGGGACAGAATTTTGCCAAATCCGCAAATATCAGCTTTATTAATAAAGATAATAAACCGGAATTTGCTTACACGACCTCTTGGGGTGTGTCAACACGTTTGATTGGCGGCTTGATTATGACGCATGCCGATGATGAGGGTATGGTGACCCCGCCGCGTGTCGCACCTTATCAGGTGATTTTAGTGCCGGTGATTAAAAAAGCCGAGGATGAAGAAAAAGTGATGGCGTATATCAATGAGATTGCGTTTGAGCTTAAAAAACAAACTCCGTTTGGTGAAAAAATCCGTGTTAAAATCGATAAGCGCTTAAAACAAAGCGTCGATAAATTCTGGGAATGGACCAGAAAAGGCGCGCCCGTGATTTGCGAAATCGGCCCGCGCGATGTCGAAAGCCAAGGTATGATGGTGCGTGAACGCCTGAGTATCGGTCAAAAAGAGATTGTTTCAAAATCTGATTTTATTCAATCTGTGGGCGCTCGTTTAGAAAAAATTCAAAATGAATTATTTGCCCGTGCGAAAGCCAGAATGGATCAAAATATCCGTTCCGACATCACAACGCCTGAGGAATTTAGAGCTTATTTTTCACAAGCCAACGAATGGATTGAAGACGGCAAACAAGGAAAAGTCGCATTTGTTAAAGGTAAATGGTGCGGCGATCCTCAAAGCGAAGAAATCTTAAAAGAACTTAAAATTTCAATTCGCTGCCTGCCCTTAACACAATCGGGCACAACGGGCAAGTGTTTGCTGACCGGAAAAGACGCCACAATCGACGTCATCTACGCCAGAAGTTATTAACAAAAAAGAGGTCATCACGACCTCTTTTTGTTTTACAATTTAACGATATTTAATTCTCACCGTGTTGCCGGTTGGTTTGGAAACCTTCGTAGCCTCATCGATGGTATAGATACGCTTTTTGATATAATCACCTGATAAAATGTCATTGGGATTATTATACCATTTATTGTTATAAAAAATTTGATTGCCGTCTTTTTTATAAGTTATCACATTGACCTCATTGCCTAAATCTCTTTTCCATTGCACAGCGGCATCGCACTGGTCAGCTATGGTTTCGTTGCAATAAAGATTTTCAATAAGAGCTCCGTTTCTCGCTCTGCTTCCGAATGTATCAGGGGCAATTTCTGTTACGCCTGCCGGCACGATAAAGTTTTTGATTGAAGATTCAAATGTTCCTGCAAAAATTTTTGTAACGCCATCCGGAATACCATTGATTGATTCTAAAGCATCAATAGAAAAAGCAAAGTCTCCTATAAAATTTAACGTACTTGGCAAATCAATATGCGTAAGGTTTGTAACATGAAAAGCTTCCGAATCAATTCTTTTTAATCCTTGAGGTAAACTGACTTCTGTTACAGATGGCATATCTTCAAAAGCATGCACACCTACCGTATCAATTCCTTTTTCAATCACAATATTTGTGACACCGCTGGCACGCCATGGGGCATCGGTATAGCAAGAATAATCGTCGCAAGTTCTTGTGATTTCTTTATCAATATAAGCCGGCAAATCAGGATTGTCAGGACGAGCCGTCAGTGTTGTTCCATCAATTTCATAAATACAATTTGTTCCGCAAGAACCTGAAATTGTTACTTCTGCCTGTACATTAAAGCTCAAAATCAATCCCAAAATCAAAATCAATTTTCTCATACTTTTTCTCCTTTACAAAATAAAAACCGCTTTAGATAAACCAAAACGGAGGAGTTAACAGAACTGTTAGCGTACAGTTTGCCTTATTCGTCACTAAAAGTGCTTATCTCAACAACTCCTCTACAAAGGAGCGTAACGCTAAAAGTGTCTGTTAAACACCGCAACCATTTGGTTACAATTTTATTAGACCATATTTAATGCCAAATGTCAAATAAAAAATTATCCCCTGCTATAAAAAAACAAACTTTACAACTTAAAATATTTGCTTATTGTTAAAACTGTAGGTCAATAATGATAAGG
>CACXFX010000055.1 GCA_902767055.1 uncultured Pseudomonadota bacterium | reverse complement strand
GGTGATAAAAACCGTGTGTCGATTAAATATCGCTAAAAAAAATTACTTTTCGTTCTTAGCGGCTCTTGCTTTTTCAAGCTTTTTTAAGAGCATATTACGTTTGAGTCGACTTAAGTGATCGATATACAAAATACCATTCAAATGATCAATTTCGTGCTGTAAAACAACGGCCAAATAATCTTCGGCTTCAATTTCTTTGACAGCGCCGGTTGTATCCTGATAACGAACTTTAATTTTTTGAAAGCGTTCCACATCGGCTCTTTGCTCGGGGATTGACAAACACCCTTCGCAAAAGAAAATCGTTTCTTCGGATGTATAAATAATTTCCGGATTGATTAAAGCTATCGGATTGCCCTTTTGATGATGCCCTTCTTCATCTTCTTTCTGCTCGGCATCAATCACAATCATACGCTTTGACACACCAACTTGCGGTGCCGCCAAACCAACCCCGTGATCAGTATACATTGTTTCCAGCATATCATCTAAAAACAAACGAAGCTCATCATCAATTTTTGAGACGACCTCAGCTTTTTGATGCAAAATCGGATCCGGATATTCTCTTAAAGCTAAAATCGACATTGGCCTAAATCCTAACCGCGTGCGCAATTTGATCTAAAAGCGCATTGACCATCTTCGGCTCATTTTTATTAAAAAATGCATACGCCAAATCAACATATTCCTGAATAATGACTTTTGTATCAACATCAAATGTATTTGTCAGTTCATAAACGGCACAAAGCAAAAGCGACTGCATTGTTCCGTCCATTTTATCAAAAGAATATTTTTCATTCAAATAGAGACAAAGCGATTTTTCCAAATCTTCTTTTTTTGTAAAAACCCCTTTAACCAAATCCGAAAAATAGGCGGTATCAATCGGGGTTAATTCAACCAATTCTTCAGTATGCAACGGATTGTTTTCATCAATGGCATAACGCCCGATTTTACCGTTCACAAAATCTTTAATCACTTCATCGACACCAAGTTGGCCAAATGATGCCATATACACAGCCTGAACGGCGGCCAATCTTGCACCTGACTTTTGGCGGATTTTTTGTGATACAAATTTAGTCATTGTTTGTTTCCTTACCTTCTAAAACCGGTTTAACCATTTCATCAATTGTTTTGACGAATTCTTCAAAATCTTTAACTTGCCTGAAATCCTTATAAACTGAGGCAAATCGGATATAAGCAACACTGTCAAGTCTGGACAAACTGTCCATCACGGCCGCACCGATATCCGAGGTTGAAATTTCTCCTTCATAAAGGCTTTCAAATCTCCTGACCAGTGAATTAACAACTTTATCAATCCTTTCCACCGAAACAGGACGTTTGCGCAAAGCAATCGAAATCGAGCGATGAAGCTTTTCTCTGTCAAAAGGTGTTTTTTCTCCGTTTTTTTTGATAACCGTCAATTCTCTGAGCTGAACGCGTTCAAAAGTCGTAAACCTTGAACCACATTCCGGACACTCTCTTCTGCGACGAATAGACGTGTTGTCATCACTGTTGCGCGAATCTTTAACAATCGTGTCATCAAATCCGCAAAACGGGCATTTCATTTTTTTCTTTAACTTCCTTTTTTAATCAGTGCTTCAGTCACTTGATAAAGTTTTGATGAATATCTGGCTCCCTTTATAAGCAAAATATCTTCATTTTGCAAGAGCTCTTTTAACAAAAAATCATCTAACCTGTCTTTTGAGGGAAAATAAAATTGTTTTATACGCTTTGGCAAGCAGGCCAGCATATCTTTCATTTCTTCGCATACACCGACAACAACATCGATATTCGTTGTTGCAAGCGCTTTTCCAATCTCGATATGCTTTTGTTTTGAATGTTCTCCAAGTTCTGCCATTTTACCCAACACTGCAATCTTACGACCTTTTGAAGTCATTTTATCAAGCGATGCAATTGCAAGTTTCATAGCCTCCGGCTGTCCGGAATAACTATCGTCGATCAAAGTATATTTTCCGCCGTTTTCAAGCCTTAAAGTATATTTTTTGCCCCTACCCTCAAGCGCACCGAAATTTTTAAGACAATCAGCGGCTTTTTGCTCATCAAGACCTAAAACACGGACAATACTTAAGGCAGCCCATGCATTGTATAAATGATGTTCTCCTTCATCTTGAAGCTCAAATTTTGCTTTGCTGTGATTGTCACGCCCGAATAAAATAATCTTATCCGTTTTTTCTTTGGCTTTTGAAATTAAAACCTCGGCAAAATTTGTATCTTGGTTAATCACAGCCACCCCGTTTGAACTCAGTCCTTCAAAAATTTCTGCCTTGGCAAGTGCTATGTGTTCTAAATCAGGGAAAAATTCAATATGCATCGGATAAACATTTGTAATCAAGGCAATATCAGGCTTCACATAATTTGTCAGACGCGAAATTTCACCTTTTGCACTCATTCCCATCTCAATGACGGCAAAATCAGAAGCCATATCCATTTGAACAAGGCTTTCAGGCACCCCGATAAAGTTATTGTGATTGCCTTTGGTTGCATATACCTTGCCAAAATGTGAAAGGATAAACTTGATTTCTTCTTTGGTTGTCGTTTTGCCGGCACTGCCCGTCAAACCGATAACAACCCCTTTAAATTTACTTCGAACATAAGCACCGATTTTACCGTAAGCATCAAGACTGTCTTTAACAAGAATCTGCTTATCTTTCGGTGCATCTTTTATATAATGTTCAACAATGGCCGCACAGGCACCTTTATTTAAAACATCAGCCACAAAATCATGCCCGTCAAACTTTTCACCTTTGACGGCGACAAATAAATCTCCTTTGTTAATATTGCGACTGTCTGTTGAAACATTCAAGACTTCAGCCTCAACAACTCTTTCTTTATACCCTAAAATATCGGCTATTTGAATTGTATTTAACTTCATATTTTTACCCCTTCAATAAGATAAAAATATTATAAAAAAGATTGGTAAAATGTTGGTAAAGAACAGATGTTTTTTTTCAAAAAAGCCTCTGTTTTAAGAGGCTTTTTTCTTTGTTTTCTTTGGCTTATTTTTAAGTGCAATTTCCAAAACTTCTTTGACGTTTGAAACCGGCACCAATTTTAAGCCTTCTTTGACATTATCCGGAATTTCGGCCAAATCTTTAACGTTTTCTTTAGGGATAATCACGGTTTTGATCCCCCCGCGCAATGCGGATAAAAGCTTTTCTTTTAAACCGCCGATCGGCAAAACCCTTCCCTGCAAAGTAATCTCACCCGTCATTGCGACATCTTTTTTAACAGGCGTCTTTGTAAACACCGACACCAAAGTCGTAAACATCGCAATACCGGCCGACGGACCGTCTTTTGGCGTTGCCCCTTCCGGCACATGGATATGAATATCCGTTTTTTCGAAAACTTTCGGATCAATACCAAGCTCTTTAGAATGCGCACGCACAACAGAATACGCAGTATCAATCGATTCTTTCATCACATCGCCGAGCTTTCCGGTCTGCTGGACACGGCCTTTACCGGGCATATCAACGGCCTCGATAAAGAGTATATCACCACCGACTTCCGTCCAAGCCAAACCTGTTGTGACACCGATATGATCTTGGCTTTCCGCTTCGCCGAACGAAAAACGCCGTACACCAAGATATTTTTCCAAATTTTGAGAATTGACCTCAATGGTGATGCATTTTTCTTTCGAAAGCAAAAACTCCTTGACTGATTTGCGTGCGATCGTCGACAATTCACGTTCCAAATTGCGCACACCGGCCTCGCGCGTGTAGTAACGAATGATATCACGCACAGCCTCATCGGTAATGACAAGCTCCGAACATTCCACCGCATTTTCACCGAAAATCTTCGGTATCAAATGACGTTTGGCAATTTCAAGCTTTTCATCTTCGGTGTAACCTGAAAGCCGAATAACTTCCATGCGATCAAGCAAAGGCCTCGGCATATCAAGCGAATTGGCGGTCGTCACAAACATCACATCGGATAAATCATAATCCAAATCAAGATAATGATCATTAAATGTTGCATTTTGCTCCGGATCCAAAACCTCGAGTAATGCGGAACTCGGATCCCCACGCCAATCAGCGCCCAATTTATCGATTTCATCCAACAAAAACAGCGGATTCGAGGTACCTGCCTTTTTCATGCTCTGTATGATTTTGCCGGGCATCGAACCGATATAGGTGCGCCTATGTCCTCTGATTTCGGCCTCATCGCGCATACCACCTAATGAAGCACGCACAAATTTGCGCCCCGTTGCCCTTGCGATAGACTGACCGAGTGATGTTTTACCGACGCCCGGAGGCCCCACAAGGCACAAGATCGGCCCCTTGATTTTATCATCTTCGGCTCTCGATTGAACAGCCAAATACTCGACAATACGTTCTTTAACTTTCTCTAAGCCATAATGATCGGCCTCCAAAATTTCCATCGCTTTTTTGAGATCTTTATTGACTTTTGATTTTTCTTTCCACGGGATGTCCAAAATCCAATCAAGATAATTTCTGACGACGGTTGCTTCTGAGCTCATCGGCCCCATCATTTTGAGTTTTTTAAGCTCTGAAAGCGCTCTTTCCTTGGCCTCTTTGGATAGCTTTGTTTTTTCGATTTTCTTTTTATAAGAGCCGAGCTCATCATCATCCTGCCCATCGTTTAATTCTTTTTGGATGGCTTTCATTTGCTCGTTCAAATAATATTCTTTTTGGCTCTTTTCCATTTGCTTTTTGACACGTGTCTTGATTTTATTTTCAATCTCAATCATCTCAAGCTCAGCATGTATCATCAAAAGCAATTTTTCAAACCGATCTTTAAGACCGACAGCTTCCAACAATGCTTGTTTATCTTCGACTTTCAGTGTCAAATGTGATGCAATTGTGTCAATTAACTTGCTCATATCCTCAATCTGATGAACGGCAGATACAACATCAGGTGAAACGCGCTTTGAAGTTTTGACATATTCTTCAAACTCAGAAATCACGGTACGCGCCAGCGCCTCAAGCTCTCGCTCGTTTTCTTTCTTTTCCGCAACCGGTTTAACTTCAGCCGTAATAAATTTTCCACGCATTGAAAAATGCTCAATCTTAACACGGTCTAAGCCTTCAACCAAAACTTTAACCGTTCCGTCGGGAAGTTTGAGCATTTGCAGAATATTGCCCATCGTACCGACATGATAAATATCCTCATCTTTCGGATCTTCCTTGGCGGCTTTCTTTTGCGTTGCCAAAATAATAAGCGACGCATTTTGCTGTGCATCTTCCAAAGCTTTAATGGATTTTTCCCGACCGACAAAAAGCGGTACAATCATTTTCGGAAAAACGACCATATCTCTGAGCGGCAGAACAGGATACATTCTCACTTGATTTTTTTGCCCCATTAAATTCTCCAATCAATTATTTTTCTATAATATAGGAAGTCTTGCCCTCTTTGGCAAGTAGCGCTCCTTTTTTAATCCACAAAACTTTATTTTTGAAAATTTTGTAAAAAATATTGACATCTGAGCTTAAATATGACACAATGGCTTTTGGATAGAAAAGGAAACTTTTTTATCAAGTGCTCAATTGGGCACGGGGCTTTAAAAGAGCTTTTTTTACTTCAGACAGTGATGGATAACACTGCTTTTTTTGTGTTGTTTTTTTTATTTTAAACAACGCGTTATCCTCGAAATTTTGGTCGAGGAGTCTGTGACGAATGTTCAGGATTTTAAAATCTAAAGGTCACGGAAGTCATTTTCTGAAGTATGATTCTTTTACTCCCCGCCGCTCTGATCAAGTGCGGTCTTTCTTTGCGCCCTCTTCTCCCGTCACCCCTTCGAACGAAGTGAGGATTAGGGTTCCACAAAAAACAAACGTATCAACATTCTTTCTTGAAAGGAAAATAATATGAAAAAAATGATTTTTATTTTAATCACACTTTTATCTTTTCAAACTTTTGCGTGGCAGAATTGCGGACAAATAAGCGACGTAGACTCGAATTGTGAATATGATATCACAGGTGATGGCACTTTAATTATCCGTCCGATAGATACAAATGCAGATGCTATAATGCCAACTTATCAATATACATTTAGTCCGACTTCGGACAGACAATATGAGACAACAGCACCTTGGTTTGAGCAGCGTAAAGAGATTTTAAATATTCAAATCGAAGACGGAATCAAAAATATCAGCAGCAGGGCTTTTATGGAACTACGTTGGGTTGTATCAGCCACGATGGCTGATACAGTTGTTTCGATCGGATCAGATGCTTTTACTTCGGCTTTTGCTTTGAGTGATGTTACGCTATCAAAAAATTTGGAAAAAATAGGACACTCTGCTTTTCAAAATACATACAGTTTAACAGAGATTAATCTTCCGGAGGGAATAAATAACATTAATAACGCTATTTTTAAAAATGCAATCAACATAACGTCGCTTGCCATCCCGGATTCGCTCATTGATTCTCCAAATTTTTTAATTTCAGCATTAAATCTTTCAGCCATTACAACCCTTTATTGCTCTAAAGAAAAAGAACAAGCATGCGCCGATTATATTGCGCGAGCGAAAAATGCCGGCTTTGCGCCTCAAGCACTGAGTTATGAACTTTATGAGAAGTGGGGAACCGGTTACCTGTATAAGGGCAAATTTTATGATCAGCTCGGGGATATCGGCACGCCAAACCACATCAAAAAGCGTATCTACACCATCGGCGAGGCAAATCAAGTGGCCGGCACAAAAAACCGCATATCGATTAGGTACAGATAAAAACAAAGGGTTACCTTTTATATAAGATAACCCTTCTTTACAAAACCTCAAAATACTTTTTTCTTAAAAATAATAGCGTACACCTGCCGTAACATCAAACATATGATTTAAGGCATCGGCATTGACGTAATGATATCTGCCCATCAGGCGAACAGCCCAATTGGTGTCAATACTGTATTGCAAACCGGCACCGGCGCGAAGGCCGAAATGCTCATCATCGCCGCGATGGAAATCGCCGCCGGATTTAACTTTTGCTTTAACTTCGTAATAACCGAGACCGACAGATCCGATACCTTGAACATTTTCCATCAAACCCAGATAATAAACGCCGTCCAGCCCGTAAGCTTTATATTCCGCCTTTGTCTGCCCGAATAAAGAGCTTTTTTTCTTTTGCTCTGATTGCTGATAAGAAAGCTCTAGCCCCATGACGGAACTTGTCATGACACCGACCGAAAAATTAAGTGCCTGATAGCGATCTTCAAAATATTTGCTGTTTTTGATATCTGCCCACGAATAAACATAATCCGCTCCGACATAAGGTTGAACTTCCAAAGCCTTAGCTTGACTTGTCATCAGTAACATCACTGATGCCAATAACATTGTTTTTTTCATTACATTCGTCCTTAAAAAATTAATTCTGTAACAGATTTTACCTTCAAATTTTTAATGCTTGGTAAATAAAGCTTGCTTTTATCAAAAAAACTGATAGATTAAAAAGATAGAATAAAGGAATCCAAAGATATGAAAAAGATTTTATCACTGTTTATCGCTGTTTTTATGCTCTCTGCTTATGATGGTACAATTGATTATGCGAGTACCACGGATTATAAAGGTATAACAGAACCGATACATACCTATACGATAGAAAACAAAAGCGATCCTTCTTGGAGTTTGTTGCTTGATACAATGGGCATTAAAGCTCATCACACACCCAGTGATACGGAGCTTTGGCTTTATGTCGATTCTTTTATGCCCAATTCGCCGCAATGTTTAGCCAATAAGCGTATTCGCGACATCAAATTTGACATTGATGTCTATAAAGTGGCTCAAAAAGGCGATTCCAATTGGTCAAAAATGGTTAATCGGATGAAAATTCAGTTTACCGGCAAAAATTATAATGAACAAAAGCGTGTCTACGGATCCAATATATTAAAGGACAGCGCTTCATTTAAGATTGGCGAAATTGTCAATGTCGGCACTTTACAGTTTTTGGCACCATATCCCTGCAAAGATGTTGATCAGATGGAAATGACCATCTCAAACATTATTGTCAAAGGCCGTCCCCTTCCCCCGCTTGAGATTCTTTTCAAATTAAAATAAATTCCCTTTTTACCCGTTTATTTTTTATTTGACATTTTCCTTTTAATATGCTTAAATAAAGTTTAGGCAACAAAGTTTTTTTGTTGTTAGTGCCCAAAGTGGGTACGGAGCTGTAAAGAAGCTTTAAATTCTGCGCGGTAACAGATAACACCGCTTACAAAAGGTGTCTTTTTTATTTTAAAGACACGGTTATCCCCGAAATTTCAGTCGGGGTGCCGATGGCGAATGTTCAAGGATTTGTCCTAAAGGCTATCGGAGTCATTTCGCAGAATATGATTTCTTTACCACTCCGACCGCCCACAAAAGGTGCGGCTTTTTTAATGTTAACAATATATCGGAGAAAAAAATATGGAAAAAAGAATTTTTGTTTTAATGGCATTATTTGCGACAAATAGTGTTACAGCCTCTCAATATGTTCCCTGTTCGGCCGAAGAAACGGCAGCTGATACATGTTTTAATTGCGGAACGACTTGTTCGGCACGGTTGACTTTTGAAAATGTTGAACAAGACGACGGCACAACAAAATCCGTCGGTACCCTGACTTTATCCGGACAAGGAAACATGAGCACTTATTCTTGGACCGGTG
>CACXFX010000054.1 GCA_902767055.1 uncultured Pseudomonadota bacterium | reverse complement strand
CCGCAAGCCTCCCATGCGTTGGAAGAAAAAGGTAACGCTAAACTAAAAATAAAAACAATTCTTTTCATAATTTTTCTCCACTGAATAAAAAAATTCCATCTTGAATAACCAAAACGGAAGAGGAGCTAAAAGTACTGCTAACACACAGCCATCTTTATTCGCGCAAGAGCTAAATCGTGCCTTAGTTCAGAAACTCCTCTTATATCAAGGAGTGTAAACGTGTTAGAAGTGCCTTTTAAACACCGCAACCATTCGGTTACGCTATTATGATGGCATAAAAAAATACAGATGTCAAATGCTTTTTAGAGTTCGGCGATAATTTCTTCGGTCACTTTTTTGGCATCGCCGTAAAGCATCAACGTATTGTCTGCAAAAAACAACGGGTTTTCAACACCGGCATAGCCCGCATTTAAAGATCGTTTGACGAAAATAACCGTTTTGGCCTTAAAAACTTCTAAAATCGGCATACCGTAAAGAGGTGAAGACGGGTCGCTTTGAGCCGCCGAATTTGTAATATCGTTGGCCCCGATGACATAAGCGACGTCGGCTGTTTCAAAATCCGGATTAATTTCATCGAGAGCAAAGACTTTTGTATAATCGACTTTTGCTTCGGCCAGCAAAACATTCATGTGTCCGGGCATTCGGCCGGCAACAGGATGAATTGCAAATTTGACATTGACATGGTATTTATTTTCTAAAAGAAAAGTCATATTTTTAAGAGCGTATTGGGCCTTAGATGAGGCCATACCAAACCCCGGAACCACAATCACTTTGTTTGCGTTTTCAAGCAAAAAAGCCGCGTCTTTAATGCTTGCCGTGCGTGCAATTTTATCTTCCATGTCCGTATTTTGTGTTTGCAAATCCTTTAAAAAGAGGATTTGAAACAGACTTTTGTTCATGGCTTTTGTCATAACGGCTGCTAAAATCGTGCCGCTTGCGCCGACAAGTGCGCCCGTGATAATCAACACGATATTTGACATTGCAAAACCGATGCCGACAGCCGCAAAACCGGAACATGCGTTTAAGACCGATATCATAATCGGCATATCGGCGCCGCCGACCGGCATTGTGATTGTGCCGCCAAAGATTAAAGCCGTTAAAATTAAAAAATATGCCCAACTAATGGTGTTATAACTTGCAAACTGAACCCAACAAAAAATTAAGACACCCAAAACGATGATATTTAAAAAATTAGCATATTGAAATCTCTTAAAGCGATACATGCCGTTTAATTTAAAAAAAGCAATGATTGAGCCCGAAAAGGCAATCGCACCGATGACGATACCGATTGAAGTGTCAAATAAATGCTCCTGATGGCGCAAAATTTGTGCCATGCCGACCAAAAGCGATGATAAGCCGCCGACGCCGTTTAACAAGGCAATCATTTGAGGCAAAGCTGTCATTTTGACCGACTTTGCCCAGAAAATACCCAAAACCGCGGCAGAGATTAAGGCAAATAAAATACCCGCATCATTTCTTGAAGGGATGACTAAAAGTGTTGCCAAAATGGCAAGTATCATACCGGCTATGCCCAAAAAATTGCCCTTTTGCGCGCTTGTCGGCGAAGAAAGGCCTTTAATCGATAGGATAAAGAAAACAGCCGATGTCAGATAAATCAAAAAAAGTCCTTCAAATGCGATCATTTATCTTTGTCCTTTTTTTCAAATAATTTTAACATACGCTCGGAAACGGCAAATCCGCCGAAAATATTAAGCCCCGCAAAAAAGACGGCAAGCAGGCTCAAAACCTCTTGAAAATCAAATTTTTCAGCCAATGCCGCCATAAAAAGCGCACCGATAATGACAATGCCGGATATTGCGTTTGACACGCTCATCAACGGAGAATGCAAAGCCGGTGTCACGTTTTGAACGACAAAATAGCCGATAAAACATGAAAGTAAAAATATCGTGATTAAAAAAAGTAAAGTCATTTTATTGCCTTAATTAAAAAACCATCGGAACAGATTAATGTCGAACGCAAAATTTCATCATCTTGCGGTATTTTTTGCAAATAATCAAATGCCTTTAGAAAAGCATAAACATTGTTGGAAAAAAGCTCGGAAGCACATTTGGCAAGTTTGCGTGCAAAATATTTGTCTTTGATAAAAACAATATCCTTTCGCTTAAAATTTTCCTCAACATTTCCTTGAGCCATATCAATAACGACGGCATTTTGCGCCATTTCATCAATTTGCTCTTTTTTAATCAAAAGCGGGGGCTTTTTATTTGATGAAAAAGCTGAAGTGATTAAAATATCCGCGCCTTTGAGTTCTAAGGCAATATCTTGAACAAATTTACCGCCAAGCGATTCAACTTCCGCTTTGCTTTCACTTCTGATGTCGCTTGCAATGACGTTTGAGCCCGCACGCTTTAAAACAGAAACGGCAGAAAGTCCGGCGACACCTGCGCCGACAACACAGGCTTTTGCCGGAAAAAGCGTGCCGGCAGAGGTCATCAAAAGCGGCGCCGTTTTTTTGAGCAAACTTAAGGCGTCCGTTGCCGCTTTATAACCTGCAATCAAACTTTGAGATGATAAAATATCCATCGGTTGCGCTCTTGAAATACGCGGCATTTTTCCCAAATCAATAACGCCGATATCTGTCAAAACCAAATCTTGCATATCTGCTTTGTCATCAAAACCGCTTAAATCGCAAATCAGCCATTGACCGGATTTGAAAAAATGCAAATCCGCTTTTTTAGGCGGAACGACAGACAAAATAATGCCGGCGTTTAAAACAACATCACGACTTTGAAGCTTCGCTCCTGCACTTTGATAAAGCAAATCATCAAAGCCGGAAGCTTCTCCCAAGCCGTGCTCGACACTGACTTCATGTCCGTTTTCAATCATTTTTTTGACTGTTTCTGGGCTCGCGGCAACGCGTGTTTCGCCGCGCAAACAATTATTGACAATTCCGATTTTCATTTCTATGCTTTAAACTTAGATGTTAAAACCATATATGGATATAATCCGTGCCGCGGCAAAATAAACGTGAGGTAAAATGAAAGTTTTATTTAGTCTTTTTTTGAGTTTTTTCAAAACGGGCCTGATGACATTTGGCGGCGGGTATGCCATGTTGCCGATTTTAAGAGATGAGCTTGTGGCTAAAAAAGGCTGGCTTGATGAAGACGAGCTTTTAAATTATTTTTCAATCGGCAGTTGCACCCCCGGCATTATTGCCGTTAATGTTGCGACCTTTTGCGGTTATAAACTCAAAAAAAATCTCGGCGCATTTGTGGCGACCCTTGGGGTTATTTTACCCTCATTTATCATCATCGGAGCGGCTTTTTCGGTTTTGGGACAAATGTTGCATCACCCAAACACCGCTCATATCTTAAACGGAATTAAAATCGGTGTTTTGGCTGTTTTAATCAAAGTTGTTTATGATTTCGGTCTTAAAATTTATCGCACAAGCCAAAACAAAATTTGGCCGGCACTGATTTTTGTTGTCGCGATAACAGGTTTGATCTTATTGCATATTTCATCTGCTTTAATCATCGCTCTTGCATTGATTATCGGTGTATTCTGTCTTCTTAAAACAAAAATAAAAAGGGTCGCCAAATGATTTATTTTTTGCTGTTTTACCAGTTTTTTATCATCGGGCTTTTGGCCGTCGGCGGCGGTGCGGCGACAATCCCTTTTTTGTTTGATTTGGCTCAAAAATACGACTGGTTTACGCGTGCCGATGTCATTGGCATGATTGCCGTTTCAGAGGCGACGCCGGGACCGATGGGTGTTAATATGGCTACTTTTGCCGGCTTTCAGAGCGCCGGTTTTTTGGGCGGCATTTGTGCAACCCTCGGGCTTGTTTTGCCCTCTGTTTTGATTGTGATTGCACTGATTAAACTTGTTCACCGCTTTGCCTGCGATAAATTATTATATGACTTGCTCAAACCCGTCCGACCGGCTGTCGTTGCACTGATTTTGAACGCAACACTTGAGATTGCCGGCATCGGGATTAAAAATATGACGGACGCGATGGTATTTTGCTTTAT
>CACXFX010000053.1 GCA_902767055.1 uncultured Pseudomonadota bacterium | reverse complement strand
TATCGCTGACCTTGAATTTTTTTCCCTCGTGCATATATCACAAAAAAATGATATGAGAGGAAAAAATGGAAGTATTTTTATTCATTGCGCTTGTTTTTATTTACATTTTAACGGCCTTTTCGGTACCAAACTTAATTGTTAAACGCGTGTGGTTGCTCGGTTTTATCGCCGCATTCGGATTGACCGCAATATCGATTTTGTTTATCAGCACGGGCAAACAAACCGTCTTAATGCAAGAAAGCGAAATGAACTGGTATTATTTTTTGTACCTGTTCGGCTCCATGGCTGTAATTTTAGGCTTAATTAATGTTTGGATTTACCGAAAAGGCATTATACACCTGTTTTCAAAAAGCGCCGAAAGCGATGATGAAGATTAATACTTAAAAGTCTCAATTGTGCGTTTCAAATCCGTTTCACTTAACAAATCATCCAATACGACCCCGTCTGGAATAAGCGGATTATAAAACACATAAAGCGGTATTTGAAGATGATAAAATTCTTTGAAATATGAACGCATATTCGGGCTTATTAAATCTGTATTTACCCTGATGACATCCAAATCAAGCCCTTTTAAGTTAAATGAGCTGAGCGCCGTCATATTGTTATAAATACATTTGATGCACCCCTTGCCTTCCACAATCACCAAAACATTTTTACCTTCGCGCACCTTTTCCTCAACTGCTTCAATGCTTAAAATACCCGCCCTCTGCACCGGTTCAAAACCTTGCAACACTTTTGCAAAAATCAGCACCGATAAAATTATCAAAACATTGACCACTTTTGAGGCGTGCCTGATTTGTGTTTTGCTCAAATCCGCCCAATAAAGTGCCGCCTTAAAATTAAGTAAATATTTGAGAGCCAAAAAAGCCAAACATAATAAGAGCACGACTTTCAAACCGGCAAACCAATCAAGCATCGAAAAAATATAAAACGCAACAACACCAAAAGCAATCCAAAGCATTATTTGTGCCAAAGCCCCGATAAGCTCCGCAACTTTCGGATTAATCTTCTTTCTAAATCCGTAAAGCCCGATAAAATCAAAAATCGTCAAACCTAAAACCAAACCGATACAACAAATGATTTGTCCCATAAAATCGAAAGAGGTAAAATCAAGCATTAAATCTTGCTGATAGGGCGTGACAATAAGCGTCAAAAACAAAACGCCCCATAAACCCTGATAAAGACCTAAAAAGGTATCATCTCTTTTATTCGTCGAATTTTCGTGTTCACCGCCAAATATTTTAATAAAGAGAACACTAAACAAAACACCCAAATAAAAAAGATTATTTTTTAGCCCAATATAAAACAAGCCGGGATTCATCTTAAAACTCAAAATTAAAACCCCCGCCGACAAAGAAAGAACCACGATTTTACTCAAAATCTGAGCCTTGCAAACTCTGCCGCTAAAAGGCTCCGAAACATATAAAAACCCGAAAGGCGTCAAACAAAAAAGCACACCGACAAAAAAAGCAAAAATAAACACTTTAAAGGGATGCTTGAGCTCAAAACCTGCCTTAAAATCACTCAAAACAATCGTTTTTTTCAAAAAAGAATAATCATTGAGGCGTGCATAAATTGTCAAAGGCGATTTTTTAAAATCTTTTGGACCGCCCAAAACATCAACACGCGCATAAATATGATCTTTTGTCATCGTCATTTTGGGCGCACTAAAGCTCACCAAATCCTCATTTTCAAGCATCAAAGCAAAATTTTTCGGTTTGGCGTCATATACAAAATCAAAATAAAGTTGATGCGTATCTTCATCATAAGAAACATTTTTTAAGCTTAAATATTTATCCTTTTCTTGCGGCAAATTATAAAAACTCTGACGGATAAATTGTGCCATCGATGAAGAGATATTATCCCCTGCCTCGTCCGGCTCAATTTCAAGAGCCGAGAAAAGCGTTTTTCTCACGCACAAAAATTCAAAATCACAATCATCAAACGTCAAATCCGCTTGTAAAAATGTCGGCTTTGACGGATTTTCAAGCACTATTTTGACCGGAAAAACAAAATTACCGCGATAAACAGCCGCCGTTTCAACCCCGAGCGTCTGAACAGGCAGCGGATAAAAAACTTCAAAAGAAGCAATATTTTTTGTATTTTTCAAATTAATAACAGGCTTTTGTAAACCTTTTTTAAAAGGCAAAGCAAGCATTAACCGATGGTTTGGCACATCAACGTGAAACCCGAGCAAAACCTCCTTTGTTTTTCCCGTCCTTGCAAGCTCAGAGATTAAACGCGCACGATACCCGCTATCATCTTTTACCCAATTGCCGATACCCGCATTGCCGACAAACGGATTTGGCAACGTCACACCATATGACGGGATTTTTGAAAACTCGATTTTATCCCACATTTGTTGAAATTTTTCAAAATCGGTTTTCGGCCGCGATTTTTGATCATCACGGCGCAATTTTTCTTCCGTTGCCTTAATTTCGCGCTTATTATTGCCATAACCGACAACTTTTTTAATATCTGTGATCACCGCATACTGCCCGTCTTCAACAAAAAGGTAATCCCTATCCCCGGGCAAGGCATATTCATCATCATCCACAATCAAAGGCGGATCTTCGGGCGCAACTAACTTTTGCTTTATTTCATCTGCTTTTTGTTTTCCGAGCCGATACGCTGCAATTGACATCTGAATATGGTGCGATATTTCTTCAATTTTACCTTTATCATATTCCGGAAAAATCAACGCCACTTCATCTTTGATATCTTTTTTTAAGGCATCGCCCGGATATTTAGCGTCAAAATATCTGCCGAGCAACAAAAGCCTACCGACAGACGAATCGTCTTCATTGTCCAAAATTTGCCTTAATTGCACGGGATGCGGCAAAGAACCGGCATTGATAAAAGGCGTCCTTAAATCCTCATCAGCCTCCTCTTGCTCTAAAGATAAAATAACTTCTGCCCGAAGACATTCAAAAGTATTGAAAGCAAGCAAAAAGCACACTATATATTTAAAAAATGTTTTCATATAAAAGGTTATTTAAATATTTTCTTTCTTTTAAGAATATGATATAATAACTTTTGTTTGCGAACAAATACAATTTTTAGGATATGTACAAGGATATGGCATCGCCACAAGATAAATTTCTAACGGGAAAAATCCTCATTTCACTGCCGAAATTGGATGATGATTGCTTTGGCAAAAGTGTGATATATTTATGCTCACACAACAAAGAAGGCGCAATGGGCTTTATCATCAATAAAAAGCTGAAAGATTTTTCTTTGTCCGATTTAGCCGTACCGCTGCCGAGTGATCGTTTTTCATCGCTTAATCAAATGTTTTTATATCAGGGCGGACCGGTTGAAAAAATTCGCGGATTTATTTTGCACAGTGCGGAATATAACAAACCCGGCACATATCAGGTCAGCGATGACATCGCCGTTTCTTCCAATTTAGAAGTTTTAAAAGACATCGCTTACGGTATCGGCCCCAATGAAAATCTCGTTGCACTCGGCTATTGTGCGTGGGCACCTTCTCAGCTTGAAGGCGAAATTTTACAAAACGATTGGTTCATCGGAGAGGCTTCAAACGATCTGTTGTTTCACACCGATGATGACCTAAAATGGGAGCGCGCGATGGATGAAACCAAAATCGATTTATCGCGTTTTTTATCCACCACCGGCCACGCTTAAAAAAATTAGTTTTTTTTATTTGACAATCCCCTTAAAATATGCTCTAATAAAAATCGGGTAGGAAAACTTATTTTCCTATCAAGCGTCCGAACGGGCGCGGGGCTTTCGAAAGCCTGAATGATACACAGTGAGGATAACACTGTCTTTGGAGTGTTATTTGTTTTTTTAAAACAACACTTTATCCCCGAATTTTTGTCGGGGTGCCGATGGCGAATGTTCAAGGATTTCTTCTAAAGGCTATCGGAGTCATTATGTATCATTTGATTTTCGAACACCCCGCCGCTTGATCAAAACGCGGCCTTTTTT
>CACXFX010000052.1 GCA_902767055.1 uncultured Pseudomonadota bacterium | reverse complement strand
CATAAATAACCTTTGCATTTTGCATTCACTTAGGCTATATTATCCAAAATTTGATAAGGATAAGTTAAGATGCAACAAAGATTGGCAAAATTCATTGCAAGATCAGGTGTCTGTTCACGCCGTGAGGCCGAAAAATATATTTTGGGCAAGCGCATCACCGTCAACGGCGAAATTATTGACACGCCGGCTTTTAATGTCAGCCAAAGCGATATAGTTCTGCTCGATGGTGAAAAATTGCCCGAAATTGAGCAAACAAAGCTGTTTATTTATTATAAGCCGATCGGTCTTGTCACAACGCATAAAGACGAAAAAGGCCGCCAAACCGTTTTTGATATGTTGCCCCCTTCAATCGGGCGCGTTGTCAGCGTCGGCCGTCTTGACCTTAACTCCGAGGGTTTGCTTTTGCTGACCAACAACGGTGCTTTGGCACGCGAGCTTGAACTCCCTGCAAACGCTTGGTCACGCCGTTATCGCGTGCGTGTACATGGAAAAATTGATGAGGCAAAGCTCAAAACGATCGAAAACGGCATCACGATAGACGGCATTTCTTATGGCAAAGTCAGCATTGTTTTGGACAGCCAAAACGGCACAAATGCTTGGCTGACGGTAACCTTAAACGAGGGCAAAAATCGCGAAATCAGAAAATTGATGAAATATGCGGGGCTTGATGTGGCACGTTTAATCAGAGTTTCGTACGGGCCTTTTCAGCTTGGTCATTTGAAAAAAGGCGAAATCAAACAAGTCCCGCAAAAAGTCTTAAAAGAACAACTCGGCGGACGCTTTGAATGTTAAGAATCGTCGGCGGAAAATATCGGGCGAAAAAGCTTTTTGCCCCATCGGATAATCTCACTCGTCCGACATCGGACAGAGCGCGAGAAGCGATATTTAGCATTTTGTATTCTAAAATCGGCACACTTGAGGATAAAACGGTTTTGGATATTTTTGCCGGCACCGGCGCTTTTGGTCTGGAGGCCCTCTCACGCGGTGCAAAAAATATTTGTTTGATTGATAAAAATATCACACTGATTAAAAAAAATGCCGCACTTTTTGAAAAAGAAAAGGACAAAATCAGCATCATCAAGGCTGATATCACACGCTTGCCAAATGCCAAAGCCTCTTATGATATTGTTTTTTCGGATGCCCCTTATGACCAAGGCTTAAATGAGATTGCGTTTCAAAATTTGGCAAGCGGAAATTTTATCAAAGACGGTGCACTTTGTATTGTTGAAACACGCCACAATGAAACATTAAATTTAGCACCTGATTTTGAACTGATTGATGAACGCCGCTATGGCATGGCCAAAGTCAGCTTTTTTGTTTTTCACCAAAATTTTTAAGCCTTTAGAGTTTTTCAATCAGTTTTTGAGCCGCATCCAAACGATAAACATTTTGATTTCGCATATTTTTCGGATATAACTTTTCAAGCCCTAAAGCAAAGACAGTGGCCTGCCTGTTTTCAAAATCAATACCGGTTGCAATCTGTGCGGCATTGTCCGTTAAATAGCGTTTTAAGCGCTCCAAATCGGCAATTTTACCTTTAATCAGCCCGTTTTTATCTGAGAACAAACGTGTATAAACCAAAATGGCATAACTCATCGCCGCAATCAAACATGCCGCCCAAAAATGCACATAAATGCTCAAAAGCAAAACATTAAAAGCAATAAAAATTCCCCCGATTGTTCTAAAAACATATTTTTTGATTTTTGAGCGATAAGGATAAATCAAAATCCACATATAAAACATCATCACCAGCACCGAAGAGACCAAAATAAGCCCCGTTTCCAAAGGATTAATTGCAATATACGAAATCGCATAAAGGCTGAGAAGAAGCATACCAAGGCTAAAACCGAGATATCCGAAATTAATGCTTAATGTCGTCATCGTATGCAAAGTTTTGACATTTTTTTGCAAGATTAAATAAGCACGCTTAAATTTCAAAGCATTTTTTTCCGCAACGTCAATCGTTGTATCATTTTTACCGAAAAGCGCACGCATTATCTTTTTTTGCCCCCACGACAAACCTTTGGTTTTATCTGATTTTTTAACCAACGCAATCTCGCCGTTTTCTTTTATAATGTCAACAACTCTTAAACGCATCAATTCCAAAATCGCCGCCACGAACGACCTTTTATCGCAAACGCCATCCAAAACATAGCGTTGAAGCGCGGCATTTTGACGCAAACGAGCATTCGATTTTGACTGATTTTCTTTCAAATATTTCCACGACAAATGATATGATCCGAAAATCGCCAAAAATCCCAAAAGCGCAAATAAAATATCACCCCAATCCGTCACGAACCAAGCAAACCGGCGCCCGAAATCAGGCGATATAAATACATCTTTATCAAGCGAAACCAATAAATGCATCCCCTCACCGGCATTCATCGGCAAAAGTGAGGCAAAACCCAAGGCATTATCATTTAAACGGGCAATAACCGTACGCTCGGGCGATAAGGCCGACCCTACACCGCTTAAGGAGGCCGAAGATAAAAATGTTTTTCCGTCCGGAACTGAAATAATTGCATTTGCCGATGTAATCACAAGGCCGTAATGACTTGTGATATCACTGTAAAATTCCGTAAAGTCTTTATAATACCAAAGTTTTCGGTCAAGCAAATATTTAAACCGATAAGTATAAACGCCCGATTCTAAAACATAACTTTCCTTCGGCGCAAAAACAATGTTATCCCCGATTTCTTTAAGTTTGTAGGGAACCTCTTTTCCATCAATTGAAACCGAGAGCAAATCAACATCCAGTTTTTTTGTGACGCCCGTCCGTGAACGGGTCGATTTTTCCATCACTTTAACAAGGCCGTTTTTAAGTTTTTGGCCGTTTGATATCACAACAACTTCTTCATCAACTTCAATCAAACCTGTCGGTAAAATATTATATGATGTCAAAAGATAGGGAATATGTTCTCTTGCAGGGGCCAAAACCCTTTTACCGTTTGGCAACGTGACACTGACAACCGGCACATCGGGCAAAACCCCTCCGACGTCTTGCATATTTTGCTTGACTTCTTCATAAAAAATCGTATCGGGCGAAAAACCTTCATCTTTTTTATCCAAACGCTTCAAAGCTTCGTCATAAATTTTTTCAAAGGCGGATTTCTTTTTCTCTTGCAAGGCTTTGATATAATCGGCACTGTGCTGGATATCCATGGCGTTTGATTTGTTCAAATCTCCGAGTTCTGAGGAATCACTGACATTAACCTCTTTGAGGCGCTGCTTAAAAAATGCGCGTACAGCCTCAAGGTCATTTTTGTCCGGCATACCTTCAACCGTCGTGACAAGAGGCCTTGGCGTTGAGGCTTGTTGTTCAGCCTCTTCGATTGTCAAAACATCGGCTTTTGCCGTCACAAAACACCCAAAACAAAAAACAACACAAACCGCAAGAAAAAGTTTTTTCATCAAACAAACCCTTAAATTAACATTTTCTTTTATTTTCGCATTATATAATGCAGTTATTAATAGTTAATAAAAATTTTATCGAAAGGCAAGTTTATGAACAACAAAATTGCAGCCATCATTTTAGGCGCAGGCAAAGGCACACGTATGAAATCGGATTTACCGAAAGTGATGATGCCGCTTAAAGGCAAATCGATGATTAAGCGTATTATCGATACATTAAAAGAGATGAATATTGACAAAATCGTCACCGTTATTTCGCCCGAAGGTGACATCGTCCGCCGAGAAGTCGCGCCCTATCCGACTTGTATTCAAGACCGCCAGCTCGGCACCGGCCACGCCGTTAATTGCGCACGTGATTTATTAAAAGATTTTGACGGCACGATTTTGGTGATTTTCGGCGATACTCCGCTGATTACAAAACAGACATTTATGCGCGCCGCCAATAAAGTACGTGAGGGTTACAGCGTTGTTGTTTTGGGCTTTACCCCTGATGATCCGGCACGTTACGGCCGCCTTAAAATGGAGGGTGACGAACTTGTTAAAATTGTCGAATACAAAGACGCAACCGAGCAAGAGCGTGCCATTACATTTTGCAATTCGGGCTGTATGGCTTTTGACGGCAAACACCTCTTTGAGATCCTATCCAAAATCGGCAATAAAAATGCCGCGGGCGAATTTTATTTGACCGATGCGGTTGAAGTTGCGCGGCAATCGGGCTTAAAATGCACGGCAATCAAAGGCTCTGAAAAAGAAGTCGCAAGCGCGAATACACAAGAAGAACTTGCCCTTTTGGAATCATACTTGGATTAACGGCTGTGCAAAAACGAATCCTCCCCCTTGAGGGGGGAGGCTCGGTGGGGGTGACAACCAACTCATCCTTATCTTCTATCTAAGAGTTTTAGCCCTCAAAAAAAATTCTTCTGCTGATAAACTTAAAATCAATTGCATCACCAATTCCTTTTCTCTCATATATTTTACTTTTATATATCCTTTTTTACCACGACAGAAAAAATTTTGCTTTACAAAAAGGGTTTTGTCTGGTAGTATAAGATTATGGTAAAAGAAATTTTACCATAAAAAGAACCGAGAGGTTCGGGGCTGTCGTAGGCTCTTTATCATGAGATACCTTAAAAACGGTGTCCGTTTTCGGATGCTTTTTTAGGTTTAAATCCCCGCTTTGGTGGGGAGATTATGGCGTATGTACAAGTTTGATTTTAAACTAAAGGCCATGATAGTCATTACTCATGATATGATTTACGAACTCCCCTGCCGCTCGTTTCAAAGCGGTTTTTTTAGTATCAACAATTTTTTAAAAAGGATAAAAAAATGATGAAAAAAGAACAATATATGCTGACTTTGTTGATAGAATTGGCATTTGCATCATCTGCTTTGGCTGCAACTTGTCCTG
>CACXFX010000051.1 GCA_902767055.1 uncultured Pseudomonadota bacterium | reverse complement strand
TTTAGGTTATTTTGCACTTTTGGCCTTTGTTTTAGAGCAAGAACCGATGACCAACAAAATGCTGATGCTTTTAACACTCGGTTTTTGGTCGCTTTGGATTTTTGCAAAATCCTTGCTTAAAATGGTCGCGGCAGTGCTTTTAATCGGCGCAATGGCATTTGCCGGATATTACATCATTCATGCCGAGGAAATTGAATGCAAAAAAGCCGGACGAGAATGGAACAAAGTACTCCAAATTTGCGAAGATAAAAAGACAATGGGCGAAAAAATCAAAGGCGCACTTTCTGGTATGGTTAAAACAACCTTCAAAAAATGGAAAGATGATAACATCAAAATCGAAAAAACTGAAGATGATGCAAAAACAAAAGACAATAAAAAGCAATAATTTTTACAAAAACGCCTCAAAAAGATGAGGCGTTGATGTTTTTTGATTGATGTTTCAAATTATTCCTTTTGATGCTTTTTGGCATTAAGCTCTCTCATAATCTCTTGGCGCAATTCTTTACCGACCTCAGGTGTGATAACACGCTTTTCTTCACCAGAAATTTGCCTTTTAGCAATTTCATCGGCAATCACGACACCTGATTTACCTTTCAGTTTAGACCCGTTTTTCAAGCGTTCCTTATTTTTAGCAATTTGAGCTTTAATTTCCTTGTCTTTTTGTAATGATTCCATCACCACCTTCAATTCTTCTTGCGATAGTCCTAATTGATCTTCTAATTCTTCTATCAATGGTCTTTCACCATCATAAGACATAACATCACCTATACATAAATAATTTATGTCTGCGCCAGCTTTCAATAAAAGTTTTGCTTTTTCTCCTTTACTATGATTTAATACAGTTCTTCCAAATTCATCTCTTGCGTTCACATCTGCACCTGCTTCAATAAGAAGTTTTGTTTGTTCTGCTGTATGTGCTTCCATTAAGGCTGTTCTTCCATCTGCACCTCTGGCATTGACATCAGCTCCGGCTTCAATAAGAAGTTTTGTTTGTTCTGCTGTTCTGGCATGCATTAAGGCTGTTGCACCATATTTATTTTTGGCATTTACATCAGCTCCGGCTTCAATAAGAAGTTTTGTCTGTTCTGCTGTTTTGGCATGCATTAAAGCCGTGCATTCTTCTCTACCTTTAGCATTAACATCTGCTCCGGCTTCTATCAAGAGTTTTGTTTGCTCTACTGTTTTAGCATTCAATAACGCTATTTCACCACACCATTCAGCATTAACATCAGCACCTGCTTCTAACAAGAGTTTTGTTTGTTCTGCTGTTTCGGCAAGCATTAAAGGATGTCCTAAATTAGGATTGGCTCCAGCTTTAATAAGCAATTTCATTTGTGCTACAGACTCATCAGTATTATGATTTTGATTTTCAGATGCTGCATCAGTCAAAGCTGTCCAGCCAATTCTATTCATGCGGGCATTAACATCAGCACCTGCTTCTAACAAGAGTTTTGTTTGTTCTGCTGTTTTCGCTTTCATTAATGCTGTTTTTCCATCCCAATATTTTAAATTAACATCAGCACCGGCTTCTAATAGGAGTTTTGTTTGTTCTGCTGTATGTGCTTCCAATAAAGCAGCTTTCCAAATTCCGGCATTGCTGTAATTACTTTCCTTATCTCCATGATATATGTAAGTAGCATTAACATCAGCACCTGCTTCTAACAAGAGTTTTGTTTGTTCTGCTGTTTCGGCAAGCATTAAAGCTGTTTCACCACTATACCTTCTAGCATTAACATTTGCTCCCATTTCTAATGCTTTTTTTGTTTCTTCAGCTGTTTCCGCTTTGAGCAACATTTCATCCGCTTTACTTAATGCCATCGTTCAAATCCTTTTTTAAAAAAGTTGACTTAATCTTTTGACAAAAGTGTAACATAAACGGTGGTTTAAATCAACCCTTTTTTTGCGTTTTTTGAAAAAAAATTGAAATGCTTTGGTAACCTTAGAGATATAAGGGTTTGCAAGCATTTGAATGACTTTTTGAGAATCGCTTTTTGAGCGTGTTACAAAAACCCCTTTTTTTGGGCCTTTAAAAACAATCAAAAATATCGTCATTTCAAATAAATAGCTGGAAAATACTTTTTGCCAAAAAGCATCAAAAAATCATTCAATCACGCCGCAAGCAATTCTCTTTCCGCCTCTGCCCAAGGGCTTCGGTGAATCCGAATAATTATCGCCGCCTTCATGAATAATAACCGAGCGGTGGCGAAGTTCACGCACACTCAAATCCGGTACATAAAATTTTGTTTTAACATCACCGTTTTTTGAAACCTCTAAAACCGGTAAATCACCTTTATGCCCTTTTTTGTCAGGACCAAGATGTTTACCTGTTTTATCCGGATCATAATGCCCTCCGGATTTTAATGCCGGTTCAAGAACACTCTCTTTGTTATAATCTGCTTCACAACTGCCGAATTCATGGATGTGAAAGCCGTGCTTTCCATCGCTTAAGTTATTCAAATTGACATCAACGAGCAAGCCTTGCGGCGTATCCTTAAATACAATAGTCCCTATCGGTGTTTGATTTTTTTCCGATGCGGTCGAGTACACTGTTGTTTTTGCATCATTATCTAAAAGATAACAACCGACTAAAACCAAAATAAAAATTAAAAGCGCCTTTTTCATCTTTTTCTCCTTTGTATCAAAAATATAAGAACTTTTAATATCAAATCACACCAAACAAAAGTTCTATTTTAGCGATATTTTATCGGAGTAAATAAAATCAGTCTTTTTTTCTAAACTGTCAAATAAAAACTCTTTAAAAAAATCTTTTCAGTGCTAAAATATCATCTCAAAGAGGGAAAAATGTCTTTTGATTTAATGTTCAAACAAGCAACTGAATGTTATTTAAACGGCGCTTATAACCAAGCCGAACAAATTTGCCGTTCACTTTTATCATTCGTTTCTGAAAATGCGGATATCTTAAATATGCTGGGTCTAATTGCCGCCGCAAAAGATGAACATGACGCCGCCGTTTTATATTATGATGATGCCTTAAAAAAAGCCGCAAATAAATTGCCGATTTATTTTAATTTAGCCGTTTCATTGGCTAAACTTTCAAGATTTGACGCGGCAATAAAAGCATATCAAAGTGTTATTTCCTTAGCCCCCGACGCCAAAGAAGCCTATAACAATTTGGGCGCAGTTTATGAAAAAGTAAATGATATTCAAAAAGCTAAGGATTGCTATCAAAAAGCCATTTCAATCGATAATAATTATATTGACGCTCAAGTTAATTTAGCCGTTTTAAATAATGACAAAGCTGCCGTCAAAGTTTTATCCGAACGTTTTGAAAACTCACCCCTTCCCTTTTATCATCTGGCCTTATTTTCATTTGACGACAAAGAGTATGGTACGGCTTTAAAATACGCCTTAAAAGCTGATACACTGCTTGAATATTATGATATTAAGTATTTGATTGCGCGTATTTATAAAAAAACAAATAACGATGAAACTGCTTTAAAATATTTTCATCAGGCATTGTTATTAAATCCCAAAAGCATTGAGGTTTTAATCAGTTTAGGCACTCTTGAACAAGACGAAGATTATTTCAAAAAAGCGCTTGATCTTGATCAAAAAAACGGACAAACGCATTTATGTTATGCTGATTTTTTATATGCAAACGGACGCACGATTGAAGCGGTGGAAGAATATCATCAAGCGCTTCTGTGCGGTGAAAACAACGCAGCTTTGATCAATAATTTTGCACTTGTTATTAAAGATTTGGGTGATGAAAAACGCGCACTTGATTTGATGCTCGATGCTTTTATCAAAGACCCGCAAAACATCAATATTTCCATTAATATTGCCGAGACGCTTGTTTTGCTTTATCAAAAAGATCAAAATGAGGCCTTAAAAATCGCAAAACTTTGGCAAAAAAACGCACCGGATAATGTTTTTGCAAACCATACCCTAAACGCTTTTGAACACCAAAATACCGACAATGATAAAATTTATGCTCAGGTTTTGTTTGATGAATTTGCAAATCTTTATGATGAAAGGATGCAAAACATCAATTATGGTGTTTTTGATAAAATTAAATCGCTTAATTTACCCCTTAAAAGCCGTATTTTGGATTTAGGTTGCGGTACAGGACTCGCCGCCGCTCATTTAAAAGATAAAAACAGTATATGGATCGGTGTTGATTTATCACAAAAAATGCTTCAAAAGGCTCAAGAAAAAGAACTTTATCAAGATTTAATCCAAAGTGATGCGGTTACTTATTTACAAAACAACACACAAAAATTTGACTTTATTTTGTGCCTTGATGTGATTGAGTACTTGCAAAATTTTGAAATGATTTTTAAGCTTTCTTTTCCATCTGTGCTTATTTTAAGCTTTGAACAAGCGCCGGCAAACATCAAAACATTTCAAATATCCGAAACAGGTCGTTATCAGCATAATCCGGATTATATCAAACAACTCCTAAAAAATGCATTATATCAAAAAATTAACTTTCATCCGCTTGTTCTGCGCCAAGAAAACGGTCAATATGTCAAAGGCTTTGTATGTGTGGCGGAGGCTAAATAAAAAAAACAACATTTTTTTGAAAAAATTATAATATATGATTGAAAACAATTAAAAATTGTGTTTTAATTTATCAAAACAGTCAACCAAAGGAGGCAAAAATGAAAAAGATGATTGACGTTGAATTCGGCTCAATGCGCTATGACGAGCTTGTTGAGTTAAGATATAGAGTTTTGCTTGAACCTTTGGGATTAAAGTTTTTAGATTCATTTCGTGATAAAGAAATCTCATATTTACATATCGGATGCGTCGAAAGTTTGGATGATAAACTTATCGGCGGGCTCATTTTAGCTCCTCTCAATGATCACGAAATTCGTTTGATGCAAGTTGCGGTTGATACCGTTCATCAAGGTGAAGGCGTCGGACGAAGCATGGTTGAATACGCCTTAAAACGCGCCAAGCAAGCCGGTTACACAAAAGTCATTATGCATGCGATGCTTTCCGTTGCAGCTTTTTATGAAAAACTCGGTTTTAAACAGGAAGGCCCTATTTTTGAAGAACAAGGTATCACATTTGCCAAGATGACTAAAAAGCTTTAATGGGAGATAAACACCTATGCGGACTGATGATGAAATTTTTAATGCCTACGCTTTTAAGCGCCTGATTGAAGATCCTTCTTGGGGCGGCCGTTTGTATTTGGATGCCGATGATTTTCGCCTGTCAGCGTCTGCTTCGCTTGATTATCTTGCCGAAGTGACGGACATGGAAGTACATCGTGCATCACCTCGCTGGATGACGGAAAAAAGTACGACTCGCAACGGGGCTGATTATTATCGTGATGAAACGGAGCGTGTGTACGTTCTTGATGTCCAGGATATTGTTTCAGCTCGCAAAAAAGATATTGAAGATATGTTGCCGAAATTATCTCCGATGCTCGCTAAAAAAATACAACTGTTTGAAGAATATACCAAACACCTCCAAACTCGTCCTTTAAGCTCATCTAATGAGCTCAAAACAGGTCTTAATCTGGCATTTGCGATGCTCCCGAAAGAATTACAGGAAAAAATCAAAGGAAGATTTATTAAAAATAAAGAAATCAAAGCGCGTGAAGGCAAAAAATCAAAACAGACAAAAACCGAAAGAAGGATTTCACGAACCGCTCAGTTTTATGAAATTTTAAAGGCGGTACACCAACCTCACGATTATAAAACACAATGCAAATTGTGGTATAAGTTACTGACACTCGTCGGTGCGCAAAATACTGAACAAGATATTCCTTATGTCAATGGCGGTATCTATCGTATCAATGCGGAGCTCAGACGTGATATTGCCGTCATCATTAAAGATATTTATCATAAAAATCACGAAATCGGACTTGCTAATTATTGGCAACAGGAAATTGATAAATATTATAATGACATCAAAAGGTATTTAAAATATTCACGCAATGAGAGAACACCTGCTGATTTTCACCCTTTAGGTCCCAACGGCGCTTTTCGCAAAGGCGGAATATATGGTCCGGACAGTAAGTTTGTCAACCCGGCTGCTTCTGCCCAGAATATACCAACAACAAACACGAATAAAAATACGCCTACACCTGAAAATTCCTCAAATCAAAACGCTGCCTCCGATAAAAAACCGAAAATAACTGAACTTCTTCTATTTTCAGATAAAGATTTTGAAATGTAAACCGGCCTAAACTCATGAAAGTGTGTTTAATTCCTTGTCAGTATTTACATCAAAAGACAAGAAAACAAAAACGCGAAACAAAACAATAATAATTAGCGATATTTTATCGATACGCGATTTTTCTCACCGGCCACAGCATTTGCTTCATCAATGGTATAAATACGTTTTTTGATGTTATTTCTATCCCATAAGTCATTTGCGTGCTTATAAAATTTGCCATCAACATAATAGGCATCGCCGATTTTAACATATTCATGAATGTTAACGTTTTCACCCAAATGAGAAACGGCTTTTTGGCATTGTGCCGTTTGCGCACTCGAACAATAAATATCCTTTAGCGGCATTGCCCGCCCGCTTACTGTTGAGTAGCATCTATCGCAATAAAAAGCATACTCATCAATTTCTGTAACGCCTTCCGGTATAATCAATGTTTCAATCGGGTTTGAGGAAAATACGTTCTCGTTTAATTTTGTCACACCATCAGGAATAACAACATTTTTAATATATCCCGCATTAAAAGCACTATATCCTATTGTCGTGAGGTTTTTGGGAAGGTCGATTTCTTTAAGACTTGAATCATGAAAAGCGTAAACACCTATCGAAGTAAGTGTTTCAGGTAACTTTACTTCTTGAGGATAGGAATACATAAAGGCATGGTTTCCAACATTTGTCATACCTTCTTCAATAACAATATTCTTGTTATTAAATGATTTCCATGGCGTATCTGCTGCCGAATACTCGAAATCTGCCATTGTTGTTCCTGAAATTGTAAGTGTTTGCGTATTTGTATCGTATGTATAAGTGCAACTTGAAGTAAAGTTTCCGTCATTATCCTTCGGCCCGCAATTACCCGATGTTTGTGCTTGTACACAAATCGGAAAAACGAAACCCAAAAATAAAATCCATTTTTTCATATATATTCTCCATTGAATAAAAAAATTTCCGTTTAATTAACCAAAAACGGAAGAGGAGCTAACAGAACTGTAATAGCACAGATGAATTTATTCGCCGTCAAATAACGCTTATATCATTCACTCCTCTTTAAAGGAGTATGCTATTAACGTGTCTGTTAAACACCGCAACCTTTTTGGTTACATTTTCATTATCCGATTTTTAAAATCCAAAGTCAAGCAAAAAAATAACAGACATCTTTTTTATAAAATTTGTTTTTTAGTTTAACTTTCGGTTGAATTTTTTTTTATCTTTGCTAAATTACGCTTAAATTAAGAGGATAAAAAATGTTTTTGGTCGATGATATACGAAAAGATTTTCCCGTTTTCAGTGATTTAAAAGACGGCAAAGAACTTGTCTATCTTGATACGGCGGCTTCAGCGCAAAAACCAAAATGCGTGATTGACAAGATTTGTGAGGTCTACACACATTCTTATGCTAATGTCCATCGCGGTACTTATGCTTTGGCCGATGAAATCACAAAAGCCTATGAAGATGCAAGGCAAATTATCGCTGATTTTATCAATGCCAAAACATCTTCCGAAATTGTCTTTACGCGAAATGCAACCGAATCGATTAACCTTGTTGCCGCTTCATGGGGAGTTGAAAACTTAAAAAAGGGCGATACTGTTTTGGTTTCAGAGGCTGAACATCATGCCAATCTTGTACCTTGGCAAATTGTCGCTCAAAAAACCGGCGCTGAACTCAAAATTTTCAAAATTGATGATAACGGCGCTTTTAATGAAGAAAAATTTGATCAAGCATTGACCCCTGATGTTAAATTGGTTGCCGTGACTGCAATGTCAAACGTTCTGGGCAGCGTTTTTCCCATCAAAAAAATAACGACTCGCGCGCACCAAATCGGAGCAAAAGTTTTGATTGACGCCTGTCAGGCTGTTGTACATCAAAAAATGGATGTGTCTGATATTGATTGTGATTTTCTGGCTTTTTCCGGTCATAAGCTGTATGGGCCGACCGGAATCGGTGTTTTGTATGCAAAATCGGATATTCTACAAACTATGCCGCCTTATCAAACCGGTGGAGATATGGTCGATACCGTCACTTATCTTAAAACGACCTACGCTCCCGCACCCGCACGTTTTGAGGCCGGCACACCGGCGGCAGTCCAAGCTATCGGACTTGGTGAGGCCGTAAAATATCTTTTACAAATCGGTTTTGAAAACATCAAAAGCCACGAGGATAACCTGATAAGTTATTTTTATCAAAAAGCTCAAAAGACACAAGGTCTTAAAATCATCGGTACCGCTCAAGATAAAGGCGGCGTCTTTGCTTTTGATTTTAATGGTATCCATCCTCAGGATTTGGCTTTTGTTTTGGCCCATGAAAATATCGCCATCAGAATCGGACATCATTGCGCCGAACCTTTGGTCAAACGTATGGGATACAATTCTCTTGCAAGAGCCTCTTTTGGCTTGTATACCTCAAAAAATGATATTGACGCATTTTTTAAGGCGCTTGATAAAGCAAAACGCTTCTTTTAATTTGACATTATCAAAGTTTTGTATATAACAGCAAAAAAAAGGATTAAAAAAATGTCAGATGAAATTGATCAAAGAGAAGCCGAGCTTTTGGAAGCAATGAGCCTTGATGAATATAAAAAAGAATATAAAGCCATTGCCGGTACACCACTGAAAAACGGCGAAACTGTAACAACAAAAGAGGCCGTGATTGAGGCTATTCGTCAGATTTATGACCCCGAAATTCCCGTCAATGTTTATGATATGGGGTTGATTTATGGCATTGATATTAAACAAAACGGCGATATTTTTATTGATATGACATTAACGGCCCCCGGTTGCCCCGTTGCTGGAATTTTGCCCCAACAGGTCGCCGATGCTGTTTGTGCACTTGTTGGCGCAGGAATCGTTGAAGTTAAACTTGTTTGGGAACCTCAATGGACAATTGAAAAAATGACCGAAGAGGGTCGCGCAATGATTGATTTATTTTAAGGCACTTAAATGGAAACACTTGAATCTTTGATTGAAAATTTTTCTTTTTTAGAATCTTGGGAAGACAAATATCAATATTTAATTGATTTGGGCGAGCACTTAGAGCCCCTACCCGATAACCTTAAAACTGACGCTTTTAAAGTGGCCGGCTGTCAATCCGAAGTATGGCTTGTCCCCTCATGCGAAAACAAAAAATTCTCTTTTAAGGCAGACAGTGATGCAATTATGGTCAAAGGCATTATCAGTATTTTGCTGATTATTTATGATCAAAAAGATTTGTTTGAAATAAAAAATATTGAAGTTCAAAAAATTTTTGCTAAACTGGGGTTGGAAGAACATTTAAGCCCGAGCCGACGGAACGGTATGCTTTCAATGGTTGAAAAAATCCGTTTTTATGCCGCTCAATTTGAAAAGAACGTTTAATGAATATTCATGAATACCAGGCCAAAAAGCTCTTAAAAAACTTCAAAATCAACGTGCCTAAGGGGTTTATCGCATATACCCCACTTGAGGCTGAGCGTGCAGCGAAGCGAACAGGTGACGGGCCATGGGTCTTAAAAGCACAAATTCAGGCCGGCGCTCGCGCCAAAGGGCATTTCAAAGAAAAGAACAACAAAAAAATCTCAGGTATTGAAATCATTCGTGATTTTAATGAAGTTTATAAAACAGCAGAGCAAATGCTCGGCTCTGTTCTTGTGACGCCGCAAACCTCAAATCAAGGTAAACTTGTCAGCAAGATTTATGTTGAGGCGTTTCAAGAAGTCAAAAAAGCTTTTTATTTAAGTTTTGTGATTAATCGTATCGAATCGTGCGTTACATTACTTGCGGCAAACATCACAGATGATATTGTTGATTTGGCTCAAAAAGCCCCCGATTCGATTTTGCGAATTAATTTTGATTTGCACCGTCCCATTAAAAATAAGGATTTGACAACTTTAGCATCATTTTTAAGACTGCAAAGCAACTTTTTGCCCCCGCTTAAAACATTTGTGCAAAACCTGCACAAAGCCTTTGTTCATCTTGATGCCACACTGCTTGAAATCAATCCCGTCGGCTTAACGAAAACGGGGGATTTTGTTGCACTTGATGCGAAAATTTCATTTGATAACAACGCGCTTTTCAGGCACCCGGACATTGTTTCGATGCATGACGATTATGAAGTCAGTGAAAATATTTTAAAAGCTGAAAAGTGCGGCTTTAAATATCGCGAGTTTGAAGGCGGAAACATCGGCTTGATTGTCAATGGCGAAGGCCTTGCTTTAGCTGTTCAGGATTATCTAAAACAAATGAAAGAAAAAGTGGCTTGCACACTCAATATCAAAGGCGGCGTTGATGAGCAAAAAATTGCGGAAAGCCTTAAAATTATGATGAGCAATCCGAAAGTTGAAGGTATTATCATTAATATCTTAGGCGGTTTTTTAAGGTGCAATTTGGTTGCCGACGGCATTATCTCAGCCATGTCTGAAATCGGGCTTAATATGCCTCTTGTCGCACGTTTTGAGGGAACTAATAAACAAACTGCCAAACAGATTTTAGAAGACCACCATTTCAGCGTTTTAACGGCAGATACCCTACAAGACGCTGCCATGAAATTAATCGAGGCAATGAAAGAGAGCGATTAAATGTCTATATTGGTTGATAAGCATACACGCGTTTTGGTTCACGGTATTACAGGCATGCAAGCTTCTTTTCACACAAAACGGATGCTTGCTGCCGGCACAAATATCGTGGCCGGTGTTTCTCCCCATTTTGTTGACGGCCTGTATCTTAATGTACCTGTTTTTGACAATGCAAAAGAAGCCGTCTTAAAAACAAAAGCAAATGCAAGTTTGCTGTTTGTACCGGCACAAAGTGTCAAATCTGCGGTAAAAGAAGCATTGGAAGCCGGTATTAAATTAATTGTATCAATTGCTTACGGCGTGCCGATTTTTGACGTGATGGAAATTCATAAAATGATTAAGGCCTACAATGCTGTTTTAATCGGTCCGAACACACCGGGAATTATAACGCCTTTTGAAGCAAGCCTCGGCGTTTTTCCGGACAATATTTTTCAAAAAGGCCACATCGGAATTGTTTCACGTTCTTCAACATTAACCTATGAAGCTGTTTTAGAAACCACGCGCGCCGGCTTCGGTCAATCAACCGTGTTGGGAATCGGAGATGATATGATCCCGGGATGTCGTTTTGATCAAATTCTTAAACTCTTTCATCAGGATGAAAAAACTTCAACCATCGTTTTAATCGGTGATTTAGGCGGTACCGAAGAAGAAGAGGCCGCGACATATTATCAAAATTTGCCTGATAAAAAACCATTAATCGTATATATTGCAGGTTATGAAAACAGCGATGACGACATCGGTTACGCCAGTGATATATTAACACACGGCAAAACCACCATTGAAAATAAGAAAAACTTGTTTAAGAAAGCCGGCGCCATCGTCATTGAAAGCATTGACGATTTAAGCAAAGTATTAAAAAAGATTTGAAAATGAATTTTCTAAAACCGCTTATCGACATTATTTTACCGCCGCGCTGTTTGGGCTGCGGCAAGATTGTCGAAACGGAATACAGCCTTTGTGCGGATTGTTTTCAAAAAGTATCTTTTATCACAAAACCTTATTGCAAGATTTGCGGCCTACCGTTTGAAAACGAATCTGAGATAACAAGGCACATGATTTGCCCGAATTGTTTGGCTAAAAAACCAAAGACAAGACTAAATCGCTCTGCAATTTTGTATAATGATTTTGCTCAACACCTGATTTTAGGTTTTAAATTTTCAGATAGAACAGATTTAAGAAAACTGTTTGCAAAATGGCTTTATCTGGCAGCTTCGGATATCATCAAAGAAGGCGTCGATATGATTATACCCGTACCGCTTTCGTATAAACGCTTGATTAAAAGACGCTATAATCAAGCGGCATTAATGGCCAAAGAATTTTCTGTTTTCACAGGAATCGAAATTGATTTTCTAAATCTTGTCAAAATCCGCCATACAAGACCTCAAGCTATCTTGAAAGGCAATGCAAGATTGAAAAATGTCAAAGGCGTATATCAAATCAAGCATCCTCACAGAGTTAAAGGAAAACGCATTTTACTCATTGACGATGTGATGACAACAGGCGCTACATTGAACGAATGCACTAAAGTATTGCTCAAAGCCGGTGCCTTAAGCGTCGACACTTTGACTCTGGCCAGAGTTAAAAAAGATTAATCAGCGATATTTAATTGACACTCGATTCGTTTTGCCGGTGACTTTGTTAGCCTCTTCTATGGTATAGATACGCTTGATTTCTTTATTTTTTTGCATATTCTTAAAATTGGCATATTTTTTGCCGTTTACAGAGTATGTTCCGTCCGTATTTACAGTATATACATGAACGCTGGACGGATTATCGGAAGCCGTACGACATTGCTCCGCAAGATTTTCGGGGCAATAAAGCGATGCGTTAGTGTAAAAGGCTGTCTCATCAATATATGTCG
>CACXFX010000050.1 GCA_902767055.1 uncultured Pseudomonadota bacterium | reverse complement strand
TTTGGTGATCCCAACGGGATTCGAACCCATATTACCACCGTGAAAGGGTGATGTCCTAACCTTTAGACGATGGGACCATCATCAAAGAACTGGAGCATACATAACAATATTTTTTTTATTCGTCAAGCACTTTTTTAAAAAAATTTAATTTTTTTTACTCTTTTGCTCAACAAGTGTACTTAAATACACCATTTTAATACCTTTCGGCTCAAGTGTTTTTACCCAATCCGCCAAAGCTTTTGATGTCTGGCTTTTGGGATGTCCGATAGCCACAACATAGCCGCGTTTTAACGCGATCTTTTCAGCTTTTTGAAGTTGCTTGATAATGGCATTATAGTTATTTTCGTTATCGATAAATATATCACGCGCAATATAAGGCACAGCTTCGATTTCAGCCACAGGTTCGGCTTTGGAATTCGGCGTTGTTTTAGAATCTAAAAAGAACAAACCTTTCTTGTTTAAAACACTCATAACGATATCCATTTTCGGGGCACTTTCCGTCAAAAAGCTTCCCATATGATTGTTGATACCTTTAATTTCAAACCCATCAAAAGCAGAAAGCATTTTCAAAAGTGTCTCTTTAATTTGATCATCTGACATTTTTACCATCAATGTATCCGGCTCTAATGAGGCAGGCACACGCGGCTGCATTGGCACATGAACCATAATTTCATGACCGGCACTCACGGCCTTGTTTAATAAATCTTTTAAATCTTTGCCTTGCGGTAAAAAGGCAAGTGTCAACGGCGCTTTAATATCAATTATTTCCTGCGTGCGCTTCGCTGAAGCTCCGGCATCATCAATCACAATTGATATATAAGCATATTTTTCCTCTTGATTGTCTTCTGTTTTGAGAACCTGAGGTTCATCTTTTTTCTCAAGATCTTCCGACTTTTCGTCATTTAACAGTGTTTTCGGGGTCGAGTCGCCATTATCATCAAGGGGTAAAACTTCTTGATTTTGGGCAATCTCTTCAGGCTCTTCTTTAATCATTGCCTCATTGTTTGGCTCTTCATCAACAACTTCAGGAGCAAAAGACAATACAGGAATTTGAAAATCTTCGGCAAATATTTCTTGAACGACTTGTTCTTTTTGTTTTGATTCCAAAGATTTTTCTCCAGGCATTGTCACCACTGTCACCGTCGGTGCTTTTATTTCAAAACGTGTTTCGCTAAAAACCTTAGCACACCACACAATGACAAATGTTGCAATAAAAAGAACAACAGCAATCAAAAGCTTTGCAATAACTGCAAATTTTGAAAATTTATCGTCTTTATTAAACATTAATCCCTCTTACGAAGTGTCGGAAAAGCAATAACGTCACGAATCGTATCGGCACCGGTTAAGAAAATGGCCAAACGGTCAATACCCATACCCATACCACCTGTCGGCGGAAAAGCATTTTCCAAAGCGTTGACGAAGTCTTCATCCAACATTTGCGCTTCATCATCGCCGGCTTCTCTTGCTTTAACCTGTGCTTCAAAGCGTTCACGCTGTTCCAACGGGTTAGAAAGTTCGGAATATGCACAGCCCATTTCCATACCTGCAACATACGCATCAAAATGTTCGACCAGGCGCGGATTTGTACGATGAGTTTTCGCAAGCGGCGAAACATCGCGAGGCATATCCATCACCAAAATCGGGTCAATTAAATTGTGCTCGACTTTTTCATCAAATACGGCCTGAACAACTTTGCCCCAAGAAGTACAATCCGATGCATCAACACCAACGGATTTTGCCATTTCTTGAGCCTTTTCAAGGTTTGAAGCATTCATCAAATCAATACCGGCATAATCGTTGACAAGTTCAACAATCGAGCGGCGCTTAAACGGCTTTGAAAGGTCAATTTCGTGTTCACCGAATTTAATGACGGTTGTACCCAAAACTTCTTGAGCCACAAATTTAAGCAAATCAGGTATCAAATCCGCCATCGTATTATAATCGGCATATGCCTGATAAGCTTCCAAGGCCGTAAATTCAGGATTGTGGCTTTTATCAATACCTTCATTTCTGAAATTTCGACCGATTTCAAAAACGCGGTCAAAACCGCCGACGACCAAACGCTTCAAATAAAGCTCAGGCGCAATACGAAGATATAAATCCATATCAAGCGTGTTGTGATGTGTGATAAACGGCTTTGCATTTGCACCACCCAAAATCGGGTGCAAAATCGGCGTTTCAACCTCTAAAAAACCGTGCGCTTCAAAATATCTTCTGATGGCAGATGTAATCTGACAACGTTTTTTGAAAATTTCTTTGGCCTCATCGTTGATGATAAAATCGACATAACGCTGGCGATATCTGGCTTCCATATCCGTTAAACCGTGAAACTTTTCCGGCAACGGCTGTAAAGATTTTGAGATAATATCAAACTTTTCGGCCGCAACCGAAAGTTCGCCTCTCGGTGTACGACGAATATAACCCGTTACCCCGACCAAATCACCGACATCCAAACATTTTAAGATTTCCAAATCAGCTTCAGGCAGATGGTTCTTATGGCAAAAAACCTGTATTTTGCCTGTCTGGTCTTTTAGGTCAATAAACATGCCGCTGTTGCGCGATGCCATCGCACGACCCGCGATCGTCACCCTGTCCTCGGTATCTGCGCCAACTTCCAAATCTTTGTATTTTTCCTGTAAATCAGCGGCATAAGCGTTGGGCTCAAACTTATAAGGATAAGGATTATACCCTTTTTCTTTTAACGTATTTAGCTTGTTTAATCTGGATTCGCGATGAATATTTGTTTCATTTGACATTTAAAATTGACCTTAAAAAAATTATTTTCAAAACTTTTGCCACTATAATCGTCTTTCAATGACATTTCAAGCATATTATTTTGTAAATACATAAATTTTTAATTGTTTTTGCCTTATAAAGCCAAAATAAAGAACCATCTGCTAAGCCGCAAAGGTATCTTTATCTGTATTTGATTCTTATGGTATTCACCTCTCCCGCGACGCGATTGGCTTCATCAATGGTATAAATACGTTTTGGCATATGTTTACCTTTGAGTAAATCATCAATTGTTGCATAAGATTTATTGTTATACTCAATCGGATGATTGGCATTTTCAGCCTCGACCATTGCCGCACAAGCTTCATCACTTGAACAATATCCTTTGTTTTTCAAAACCTTTGCCTTGCAAGTATCCATATCAACACACGCATTTTGAGTGTTTGCCATATCAATCGG
>CACXFX010000049.1 GCA_902767055.1 uncultured Pseudomonadota bacterium | reverse complement strand
CCTGTCATGGCAACGCCGACCACATTTTTTACAACCGAGGCCGTATCAACCCTAATGCCGGGGTTGGAAACGGTTCCGCCGATTTTAATCAATGATGACAGGGCTTGTGCAATGTTTGTGTCCGTCAAATTGCCGTTAAACGGTTTGATGGCAATATCAATTTTATCATTTTTTAAGTTGATGTCACCATCGCCGACAATCATCATTTTTTTGGAATCGAAAACAATGCCTTTCGGGAAAAGGGCTTTTCCGTCTTTGAAATCAGCTCTTAAAACAGCGCATTTTAATGACATTTTAGGATCTTTTGCTTCAATGCTCAAAGCCGACAAAAGCTGTGAGATAAAGTTGCCTTTGAGGTATTTCATTGCGCCGGCCTGTAATTTTGAAGCGCCGACGACAAATAAAATTTGGCCGTTTAAATTTTCAACAAGGGCAGGATATGTTTCGCCGCTTGTTTTAATATTGATTTTTGTTTCGGTCTTACCGCCGTCCAAAAAGCCGAAATGCGATGTGTCGCTCGGTACTAAAGATCTGATCAATTTTTGCGCGATAATGTCTTTACCCGTTAAATCGATATTGACGATGTTGCCGTTTGAGTTTAAGCTTAAATTTCCGCCAAATTGACCGTCGCCGGCCGTCATCGTCAGCGGGTTTAACGTTAAAACACCGTTTTTAACATCGGCGGTCGTTTTAATATCGAAAAGGGATATATCTTCATTGACGATTAATTTTTTAATGTCAAATTTGATGTTTGCCTGAACGGTGTTCAAGGCCGATAAATCAAGCTTTTCATTGGGTACAAAATTTGCCGCTTCAGCCGTGGAAATAAGATTTAATGCGGCCGTTTTTTTGACGTTTTGCAGCTTTGTCAAATCAATCAAGGCGCTTTGAATGTTGCCGTTGATCACGGGGATTTTTTTTGCAATATCGGCTTTAATTTTGCCTTGGATGATATTGCCGCCGAAATCAAGTTTTGCAATATTGGCATTGACGGCTTTTAAGTTGCCTGAAACTTTGCCGAGAAATTCAGTTTTAGGTAAGTCAAAATTGCCCTTTGGCGAGATTAAATCAATATCACCGTCAAAACTGATATCGCCCATCAGGTCATTAAGTGTTGCTTTAGCTTTGAGCAAAATGCCGTAAGCAGAGGTGTTTAATGTGATGTGATAAGGTTTGTTTTCTAAAATCGTATCAACGGAATCTCCCGTGGCTGTTCCTTTAATATCCTGACCGTTGAAAACAATATCATAAATTAAATCGATATCATCTTCGTCATCTTCGGCTTCCAATTCAAAATTTTTGATTTGAAGTGATAATTTTGATTTTGAAGGTTTGTCATGATAGTTGATATTGCCGTTTTTGATGTTGATTTTTTGTGCAAAAAAGCCACCTAAAATCGGCGCTGCCGCGGCATTGACTTCTTGCGTTTTTTGTGTTTCATCCGAACTGTCTTGCTCGTTTTCATCGGGTTTTTGAAATATCCAATTGGGTGTACCGTCTTTGTTGATTTCTAAATTAATCACGGGATCGATGATGTTAACCTCGCCGATTTCGATTTGTTTATCCAAAAGCGGTAAAATTGCAAGAGAAATATCGGCTTCTTTGATTTTAATCATATCCGGATTTTTTGCCCAAGGTGCATTTTCAAAGGTTGCATCTTTAATGGCGACCGTCGGAATAAGCGAAATTTTGATGGCAATGTCACCGTTTAAGGTCAATTTTCGCCCCGTTTGTTCATAAACGATTTTTTCAATTTGGGGTTTATACTTATTTAAATCAAACTGACTGATAAAAATAATGAGACCGACAACAGCGGCAAAAATCAAAAAAGAAATGCCGCCTAAAATCCATTTTAAAACTTTGCTCATTTTTTATTTCTCCTTTAAGCTTAAACCGAGCGTTTTGATATCGTCCATAAAATAATCAGGAATTTTGGCTTTGACAATAGTTTTTTTGCTCAAAACTTCAGATAAATCGATTTGATAACTGTGCAGGTGTAATTTTGTACTCAAATCAGCTTTTTTGGTATCTTCACGAGTGCCGTATTTTTTATCGCCTAATATCGGTGTGCCCAAACTTGAAAGATGGACCCTGATTTGGTGCGTGCGTCCGGTTAAAGGTTCTGCCTTAATCAAGCTGAATTTGTTGCCTGTACAGTCGAGAACTTTATAATTTGTGACGGCTTTTTGCCCGCCGGGTGAAATCACCATTTTTTCACCAATTTTTTCAAGCGGTGCTTTGATTTGTCCTTCAAGGGTTTTCGGACAGCCGGCGCAAAGGGCAAGGTATGTTTTTTGAACTTTATGTTCCCTAAAAGCCTTGGTCAAAGCAAGTGTATATTTTCGGTTGCGACCCAAAACAAGTATGCCCGAAGTATCTTTATCAATACGATGCGTCAGTTTCGGACGTTCGTCTTTTTCGTATTTTAAGGCATCCAAAAGCCCGTCGATGTGTTTTGTTTGGCCTGTGCCGCCTTGAACGGCAAAGCCCGAGGGTTTGTTAATAACGATGATGTTGTCATCTTTATAAATCACAAGTGACTTGATAAATGCTTCGTCATTTTTTGAAATAAAGCCTTCTTTCTTTGGGGCTTTTTGTTCATCTAAAGGCGGAATCCTCAATTCTTGCCCTGCCGACAATCGTGTTGATGCTTCGCAACGCTTGCCGTCGACTTTGATTTGTTTTGTGCGTATCAATTTTTG
>CACXFX010000048.1 GCA_902767055.1 uncultured Pseudomonadota bacterium | reverse complement strand
TGCCGGTTTTGATGTTAAGGCAATGCGTGCGGTTATTAAGTTACGTAAAATGAACGTTGCAGATCGTGACGAGCAGGAACTTATACTTGATACATACAGAAAAGCACTTGATTTATAAGTTTTCCACAATGTTATCCACAGAGTTAGAACATTCAATCCAAACGCAGATTATGCTTGAATTCGGCCAACGCACCGATATGAAAATTTGGCGGCAGAACACCGGTGTTGCAAAAACGCTCGATGGAAACCGTTTTATCAGATTCGGTGTTGTCGGTTGCGCTGATATTTCCGGAATTATCAAAGGCGGCATTCGTCTTGAAATCGAGGTTAAAAAGCGCACCGGCAAACAGCGTGAAGCGCAAAAAGCATTTCAGCGCATGATTGAGGATATGGGCGGCATTTACATTGTCGCTCGCTCTGTGGATGATGTTTATAAAGCACTTAAAGAACATGGCTTTTATTAACCATTTTTTTGTTGCTTTGTAAAAACTTCATATTATTATTTTATCAGCGATTGGATACGGTTTTAATCATGGGTGTAGTTTAACATCCAGTCGCAATTAAAAACCTCAAAGGTTCTGCACCCGCCTTTTATGAAAGACGACTGGAAATGGAAATTGAAGAAGAAAAAAAACCAAACGAAAACCAAAACGAAACCAAAATAAAACCAAAGGAAAGTTTTATTTTTTATCGTAGCTTTTACGAGGCTATTAAAGACCTTGATTGCGACACAAAAGTCGAAATATACGACGCTATTTGCGAATACTCATTAAACCAAAAAGAAACCGAAATTGAGGGAATGGGAAAAGCTATTCTAACCCTTATAAAACCTCAAATTGACGCTAATTTGAAACGTTATAAAAACGGGTGCTTTGGTGGACGTCCAAAAACCAAAACAAAACCAAACGAAAACCAAAAAGAAACCAAACCTAAACCTAATGATAATGATAATGTTAATGTAAATGATAATGTTTTAAATATATGTACTGAATCTGATACAAGTACTTTAAAACTGACTGACTCTACTGATTTAAATTTTAAAAAAGAAAAAGAAAAAAAAGAAAAAGTCAGTCAGTCAGTTGATATCGGTTCTTTGTTCAAATCAAAGTCTTCAAAGCCAACAGTGAAAATTACGGAAGATTTTTCGATTGATTTTGAAAACGATGAGTACTTTCAACCATATCATCATGCCGGTCCGGAATTAAGACAAGCTCTTAACTCTTGGTTTATAAAAAACAAGTTAAATCAACACATTACAAAAGATTTCATCGCAAGGCAGATAACGCATTTTGCTAAAAATCTAGGTAAAATGAACGAATTATTGGGCGAATAAACAAACAAAAAACAAAGGATTGTGAAATGAAGACATGCAAAATATGCAAAAGATCATTACCTGAACACGAATTTTATCCATGCAATTTAAGCCACCAAAGATATATTTGCAGAGATTGTAGCACAAAATCAAGAAAACCGGATGAAAATTATAATGTCGGCGGGTGGAAGATAATCATATTAAACCACGTGAAGTGCAACGAATACCGTTTTCAGGCCTATAACACGGTAACAGGGGAGTTTTTTAAGACAAACGAAAGGGAAGAAATCAAGCGTATGATGTTAAAAATTTTTGAAAGAATATGAAAAAAATCAAAATTAAGGGCGAAAAAATGACCGCACAGCGCAAATTTGTAAAAAATGATAAAACTATACATAAAAATAAAATTCATCGCCACACGGGCAAAAAAACGCCTTTCCGAAAGTTTGGTATTATAAACCGTGGAATTTTTTTCCGTACACAGATTTGCTTTTTGACGCTGACGGTATACGATACACCGATTATCTGCGCGCTCGTGACGAATTAAGGCAACCACACACAAAAAAGACAAATATGCTTGAAGTTCCTGAAACCTAAAACGTGCGTAAAATAGGCGCAAAAACATTTTTATTTGCCGTAAATGTAAAGAAGTTTTAACATTTTAAGGTGCTGAAAATGGATATATGGCAGATAAAACAGGTTAAACTCGGCGATTTAATACCTAACGCGAAAAACCCGCGTAAAATATCACAAGAAAAGCTTGCCGCGCTTCAAGATAAAATCGAACGGCTAGGCTTTCACAATCCGATAAAAACAGATGAAAATATGAACGTCCTCGGTGGAAATCAACGCCTGAAAGCGTTGTTAAAAATTGCCGGTAAAGATTTAATCGTTCCGATCATGGTGCCAAATCGGCCGCTGACTGAAGAAGAAAAACAAGAAGTTATCATCACAGACAACATCGCTGACGGTCAATGGGATTGGGAAAAGCTGTCAAAAGAATGGGATAAAGATTTAACGACAACATGGGGTTTGGATTGGACAGAGTGCGACTTTGACGCCGGCGAGGAAACAAAAAACGAAATTGTCGAAGATGAAGTGCCGGAAGAAGTCAAAACACGGTGTAAGCTTGGCGATATTTGGCAACTCGGCGAACATCGTTTAATGTGTGGTGATAGCACAAACGAAAATGATGTTGAAAAGTTAATGAACGGCGAAAAAGCTGATTTATTTTTAACAGATCCGCCATACAATGTTGATTATGAGGGCGGAACAAAAAATAAACTAAAAATATTAAATGATAAACAAAGTAATGATGATTTTAGAAATTTTTTATTCAATGCTTTTAGTGCGGCAAATACTTATATGAAAAACGGTGCTTGTTTTTATATTTGGCACGCTGATTCCGAGGGTTTTAATTTTAGAGCGGCTTGTTGCGATGTAAATTGGAAAGTAAGGCAGTGCTTAATTTGGAATAAAAACACAATGGTTATGGGTAGGCAAGATTATCAATGGAAACATGAGCCATGTTTATATGGTTGGAAAGATGGCGCAAAACATTTATGGGTAAGCGATAGAAAACAAACAACAGTTATAGATTTTGACAAACCAAGTAAAAATATTGAACACCCAACAATGAAACCAGTCGGATTATTTGGTTATCAGATAAAAAACAATACAAGATCTAAAAATAATGTTCTTGACTTGTTTGGCGGTTCGGGAACAACTCTTATTGCTTGCGAACAATTAAACCGCAAATGCTTTATGATGGAACTTGACGAACATTATTGCGATGTTATTATCCAGCGTTGGGAAAACCTAACAGGAAAAACAGCAAAACTTTTATCTTAACTATGGCGCGGTAACCGTTTAATGCGGATAATAGATTAAATCCACAAACTCACTCGATTAGCAACATTAACAAAACCGCGCCGCCTTTTTCATACTTGATTTTAAATAGCCTCGTGATAAAATACGCTTGAAAAGTAAAAAATAGCGAGGTTAATTATGCGACAGATACACGTTGAAAATTTAAAACCGCTCAACACTCGTTCGCCGGAAGAAGTCAAGCGAATTACATCAATGGGCGGTAAAGCGTCGCAGGCAAAACAAAAATACAATCGTTCAATTATGAACATTGCAAAAAGAATTTTGCAAATGCGGCCGGATGATAAGACTTCAAACCTATTAAAAAACAATATCCCTGACTTGGAAGATGACGAACTGACGCTCAAGGTGGCGATGGTGTTCGGGCAAATACACGCCGCTATGAAAGGCAACACTTTCGCTTTTCAGCAGATACAGAAGACAATCGGTGAGGAGCCAAAAGGCGATATTTCAACCGAAGATAAACTCGATGTCTTGTTTAATGCAATCGGAAATGAATTCAAAAAGCGTAAAAAATCAGAATGAATTTAAACAAGCTTTACACCGCAAAACAACAAGATGTGCTGAAATTCTATTTCAACAAACAGTTTTTTATGCTTATCTTGCACGGTGCAAAGCGTGCCGGTAAAACAATTCTTGATATTGATTTGTTTATAAACGAACTACGCAACATTCGCGAGCGTGCCGCTGAAATGAACGTCAAAACGCCGCAATACATTCTTGCCGGTTCGTCTATCGGCTCAATCCAACGCAACATCATAACGGAAATTGAAAACCGGTTCGGCCTGCGCATTAAATTGGATAAATTCAACACTTTTACGCTTTTCGGCGTCCGCGTGTGCTGTTTCGGCCATGATGATATCGGTTGCTTGTCTGTTGTCCGTGGTATGAC
>CACXFX010000047.1 GCA_902767055.1 uncultured Pseudomonadota bacterium | reverse complement strand
TTACAGCTTGGAAGAACTCGCCGAAACGCTCGATTTTTCAAAAATCGGTCGTGCACAGCCAAAATTTGATGTCGAAGAACTAAAACATTTTAATGTCAAACACATTCATGGTTTGCCTTATGAAGTGATTAAGGATCGTGTATCTGTTGATAAGGTGTTTTGGGATGATGTGAAGGCCAATCTCGAAAAAGTTGAAGACGTGGAAGTGTGGAATAAGATTTGCAACGGTGAGATTGAACCAGTCATTGAAAACAAGGCTTTGACGGAAACGGCCGCAGATTTGTTGAGCCATACGTTAAATGAGGAAGCATTTTCGGCATGGATAAATGCGCTTAAAGAAAAGACGGGCTTAAAAGGCAAAGATTTGTTCCATCCGATTCGTTTGGCTTTGACCGGTGAGGTTGAAGGGCCGGAGCTTAAAACGCTTTTGCCGCTTATCGGTTATGAGAAAGCTTATCGGCGCCTTAAAGGGCAGAAAGCGTAATGCAGGATTTTTCGTTTCATACACACACCATCGGTTTTGACGGACGAAATACCGTTGAAGAAATGATTGAGACGGCTCAAAATTTGGGCCTTAAAAAGCTCGGTATTTCAAATCATTTTATCGTTTATCCGACGATTAAAGAAACCAAAATGTATGAAGCGGCGGCAAGGCGAGGCTATCAAAATATTTATAGTGCGACATTTGATGAGGCTATCGAGAGATTTAAGCCGCATTATGAAGAAATTGATCGATTAAAGGAAAAATCAGGCTTAAAGATTTATAAGGGTATGGAGGTCGATTTTTTTGCTTCAAATCAATGGCGTGACGGGTTTGAAAAGACTGTTGAAATATTAAAACCCGATTATTTAATCGGTTCGGCGCATTTTGTGGAATATAAAGATACGCTTTGTAATTCGCACGATTTGAAAAATGCCGCAAAAGAGGAGCAGAAACTGTTGCTTCATAAATATTGGCAGAATGTGCGTGCTACAGCTCAGAGCAATTTATTCCATTTTTTGGCGCACCTTGATTTGATGAAAAAAGTCGGGCTTGGCCTCGGTGATGAATGGATTGAGGACGAGTGCAGGACGGTTGAGGCAATCAGCTCTTCGAGTATGCGAGCCGAGATTAATACCAGCGGTTTTAAGTTGTCCTATGGTGAACCTTATCCGAGCAAGAGGATTTTAAGCTTGTTTGCCAAATATGATGTGCCTGTGATTATCAGTGATGATGCGCACAATGTTGAGCGATTGGGTGATCGGTTTGATGAGGCTTTTCAAATGGCAAAACAGTGCGGTATCAGGCATTTTTATGATCCGTTTGCCGGGCAAAAAGATGATTTTTCATCATTCAAAGAGCAAAACCGATTTTTGTAAGTGTTGTTTTATAGACCCTTTAACTTCGCTTTGCTCAAAGCTTGCTCAAAGTGGTGACGTTGGACCCCTAATCCTCGGCTGGCGCCTCGGAGGGGTGACGAGAAAGGAGACCCCTTAACTTCGCTTTGCTCAAAGCTTGCTCAAAGTGGTGACATGACGATAAAGGGGGAGGATTCATGCAACTTTCATTTTTTAGCACTGCCCCTTATATTTTTTTCTTTACAATCAATTTTTGATGTGATACGATGAAAGGCGGATAAAGAGAGCAAATCTTTTTATTAAGTGTCAGGGTTTGGCACGGGGCTGTAAGTAGCTTTAAAAATTGTAGGCAGTGAGGATAACACTGTTTTTTAGTGTTGTTTTTTTTGTCTTAAAAACAACTTTTATCCCCGAAATTTGAAGTCGGGGGGCCGGTGGCGAATGTACAGGATTTTTCTAAAGGCTATCGGAGTCATTTCCTACAATATGATTACTTAACTCCCCGTCGCTTAATCAAAGATGCGGCTTTTTTTAACGTTAATAACATATGGAGAAATGATATGAAAAAATGGATTTTTGTTTTTGCTTCGGTTTTAAGTTTTAATACGTATGGGGCTAATGACTGCGGTGATGATTTAGATAATAACTGTTGGGATTGCGGGCGGTCAGATTCTGATTTATGCACGGCGCGGCTAAACGGGACGACCTTAAGTGTTACCGGAACCGGAGAGATGAAAGATTACGGGTGGCACATAGGAAATATTGACGAAGGTGAGGCAAAATTTATTACCAATGCACCTTGGGGAAATAGCGAGAAAGGCAATACCGAGATTGAGAATATCACAATTGAAGGTATTACACGTGTCGGCAATTCAGCTTTTTTAGGTTCAACAAATTTAGAAAATATCACTTTTTCGGATTCTGTTGTTGAAATTGGGAAAAATGCTCTTCATTCATCCGGGCTAACACATCTTGAATTACCGCCAAATTTGAAAACGCTTGGTGGCGGGGCAATCGAAAATTTACAATTTATTCGTGAAATTGTGCTTCCGGATGGCCTTGAAACGATAGGTGACGGCGGTTTTGACGGATGGCATTCGCTTGAAAGTATCGTGATTCCGGATTCGGTTCAAACAATAGGAAAGTATGTTTTTTCGGATACGCCAAATCTTAAAAGCATTGTTATCGGAAACGGGGTTATATCTATTGAAGAAACGGCTTTTTCGGGGGTACAAAAATTTTGTTATAGCGAAAATAAAAATGAATGCGGTACACGGGTATATATTTATTGCCAAAATACTGCTGAGCGTTCTTGCAGAGATTTAATCGGTGAAAATAATTCGGAAGTGCTTGATAGATTGAGGCTTTACAGTGTTGATGATAACGGAAAAATCAAAGTCGGTTCAAAGACTTATGACAGTTTATCGGATTTACCGCAATACAAATTAAGGCGTATCTACACCATCGATGAGGCCAATGCAGCGGCAGGGCCTGTTAATCGTGTGTCAATCAGATATCGTTAAATTTAATAAAAGGGCTTTTTTTAAAGCCCTTTTAACTTATTGATCCAAGAAAGAACGCAAACGGCGCGAGCGGCTCGGGTGCTTTAATTTTCGCAAAGCTTTTGCCTCAATTTGACGGATGCGTTCACGCGTGACATTAAATTGCTGTCCGACTTCTTCCAACGTATGGTCGGTGTTCATCCCGATACCGAAGCGCATCCTCAAAACACGCTCTTCACGCGGTGTTAATGAAGACAAAATTTTGGTACATGTTTCTTTCAAATTTGAGTGAATGGCAGAATCCAATGGCTGTAAGGCACTTTCATCCGCAATAAAATCACCCAAAGATGAATCTTCTTCATCACCGACAGGTGCTTCTAAACTGACCGGCTCTTTAGCGATTTTCATCACTTTACGGATTTTTTCCAAAGGCATCGAAAGGCGTTTGGCAAGCTCCTCCGGCACAGGTTCATGCCCTGTTTCAAGCAACATCTGGCGTGATGTGCGTACCAATTTGTTAATCGTTTCAATCATATGGACAGGGATTCTGATCGTGCGTGCCTGATCGGCAATCGAACGTGTGATAGCCTGTCTGATCCACCATGTGGCATAAGTCGAAAATTTATAACCACGTCTATATTCAAATTTATCGACGGCTTTCATCAGGCCGATGTTGCCCTCTTGAATAAGATCTAAAAATTGCATACCGCGATTGGTATATTTTTTGGCAATTGAAATCACCAAACGCAAGTTGGCTTCAATCATCTCTTTTTTGGCACGATCGGCTTCACGCTCACCATGCTTGATTGTTTCAACCATTTTGCGATATTCGTTTATCGGCAGGCCGCATTCTTCAGCCATTTGAATTATGCCGGCACGAAGTTCTTTTATCTCATCGCCGTATCTTTCCAAAAAGATTTGCCAATGTTTGTCTTTTTTGGATTTGATGTCATCAAGCCAATGCGGGTCAAGTTCTGACTTTTGATAGGAGGACAAAAAGTCTTCACGTTTGATTTTTGAAGCTAAAGCATAACGCAACAACTTGCCTTCAAGGCCCATTAAACGCTTGTTCATCTCATTTAATTGCTCAACAAGCTGTTCAATGCGTGAAGTGTTGAGGTGAATTGAACTCATCAATTCAATCAAATCTTTTTTGACTTCAAAATATTTTTTCTCAATCGACGGAGAAATTTTACGGCCGGACATGATGGCCGTCATACGCTGGCTTTGAATTTTTTTCAAATCATCGTAATAACTTGAAATCTTGTTTAAAATATCAAGAACCGGCTCTAAAAGCGCTGTTTCCATCGCTGAAATGGACGTGTTTGAACGGCTGATTGCCGTTTCATCATCTGAGGTGACATCATCTGCCAAGTCAGATGAAACATCATTTTGATCTTCAAGAGAATCGTCTTGTATATCGTTGCCTTGAGCGGCATCGTCATCATCGACATCGTCGCCTGTGACGTCATCTTCAAGATCAATATCACCGTCTAAGTCATCATCCAGATCGTCAAGATTTTTATCATCGAGTTCTTTGGCAACTTTATCCAAATCTTCGACATTTTCATCATCATCATAGGATATGGCTTCACTGTCATCGCCATACATCATCTCTAAATCAACAATGTCACGCAGTTGCATCGTGCCGGCGACTAAATCATCTCGCCAGGAAGCGATTGCTTTTAATGTCATCGGGCTTTCGCACAGGCCGCTTATCATCATTGTGTTGCCGGCTTCTATCCTTTTTGCGATGGCAATTTCGCCTTCACGCGATAAAAGTTCAACCGCGCCCATCTCGCGCAAGTACATTCTGACAGGATCGTCCGAACGGCTGAGCTCTTTTTCATCAAAGTTGCCGCTTTCGTCAATGTCGGCATCTTCATCGGGCTCAATTGTTTCGTTTTCAAAATCATCCGCTTCGGTTTCGGAAATCAGGCTGATGCCTAAATCCGAAATACTTGACATGATGTCTTCAATCTTTTCAGATGTTTCTTTTTCAGACGGGAGAGCTCTGTTAAGCTCTTCAACCGTGATATAGCCGGTTGTTTTACCTTTTTCGATCAAAACTTTCAAAGAATGCCCCAATGTATCAAGCAAAGGTGCATCCGCGTTTAAATCCTGTTGATTATCTTTTTCAGACATAACGTTCCTTAAAATCGATTTTATGAGGGATGTTTTTATCCCTTAAAATTGCTAGCGAGCATATTTTTAATACTGTTTTTTTTAAAGTCAAGAGAAAGCTTTGAAAAAATAAGAATTTTTATTGATTTTTTTCTTGTATTTTCTCCGTGCCGATTTTTTTAACCAAAATGATTTGCAAGGCAATCATTAAAAGGAAAAACGCCACAAAAGAAAGGTTGAGCCCGAATGCGGATAAAACAAGCGTTAAAACATAAACTCCGATATATAAAACCGTATTGAAACGCATTTTGGTCCTAAAATCGAGTTCTGTTTTGTTTAAGAGGCAGGCAAGTCCCGAGCAAAAGGCATAGAACAAAACGCAAATCAAAAACAGCATAAAGTTTAAAAACGGGCCGATAACGACAATGCTTAAAACAACCCAATCGACAATTTTTTGCAAAAGCGGTGTGTAATCACGTTTTTCAAGTTCAAAATCACCTTGCAGTGTTTGTCTGCGCACATTTTCACCATTGACGGTATAGATATAAGAGCGTGTTATTGTCACACCTTCTCTTAAGTCTTCCTGTTCCAAAAAGTCTTTTGTCGTATCAAGTGTCAATGAGGCGGTTTCATCGCCGATTTGATAAGTGCGTGTTTTAAGCGTATCGGATGGGACAACGACTTTGCCTTTTTCGACTTTAAGAGGCAAAAATTCATCAGCGGTTTGTTGAATGTACGGTATCGCTTTAGGCAAAATATTGCTTGCCGTATAGGCCGAATAAAAAGCAACCAATGAGGCAAACAACAAAAGCCAAAGAGCGCCCACACCCTTGCCGTTTTTAATGTATGTTATGATTTTTTGCATTGAAAATTCTCCTTAAAAGACAGATAAAATTTAATGGCTTAAAGCAAAAATTAAAGTCCTTTTGTCATCAGCATTAAAACAACGGTTGCAAAAAAACCGGCAAACACGTCGTCCAGCATGACCCCTAAAGCGTTGTTGAGTTTAGTATCGGCCCATTTGACCGGTCCCATTTTAATAATGTCAAAAAATCGAAAAAGTCCGAATCCCAACAAATAAATCAACAAGGCTTCATAAGAAAAATTATGAAAAAGTTTTGGCGCAACCAATGTGAAAGTAATCAGCTGTCCGGCTGTTTCATCAATGACAATTTTGGACAGGTCTTTTTGTTTTTCGTGTTCGGTTGCATAATAGATAGCCGTCACGCCGATGATAAAAACAATCAGTGCCGCATAAACAATGCCGTCAAAGCCGAAATAGTAAGCCGTTAAAAAAGCAAGCGGAAGCGTTGCAAGAGAGCCCATTGTACCGGGGGCTTTTTTTGAAAGTCCGGCGCCGAAAAATGTTGCGATAAACAAGGCAATTTTCTTTTTCATCAAAATATCCTTTAATTTTTTTTCTTATCGCAAGTATAGAACATCTTCAGATAAATGCAACGGAATTTTTAAATTTTATTTTGTGCTTTGTTTATCTTTGAAAAAACTTAAATCAATTGTGCGTTCGTTTTGGCGAGCATTGTTTTTGGCGGTCAATAGGACATAACTGTACGGCTCTAAGGTATATGTGCCGTTTTTGTTAATGCTTTTATGATTGCCGGTCGTATCAAAGACAAGTTGCCAATTTTCACCGTTCGGCGCTTTAGGCAATGTAAAATCGACAAAGCCGTACGTATTGCCGCACATCAAAATCATAAAATCATCATCGTTTGTCGGGGTGGTTGTCTTGTTTTGGGAAATTTCGCTTGACCGGCCGTTGATGATGCAAGCCAAAATATGATTTTGCGGATTTTGCCAATCAAAAGTTTGCATTTGCCGGCCGTCAGGTCTGATCCATTCAATATCTTTTCGGCCGTTTGAGGGGACAATTTCGCCCGAAAAAGTATCCAAATTTGCAAAATTCGGGTGGCCTTTACGCAGCGCCGTCAGGCGGCGAATGTGCATATACAAATCTTGATTTTCTTTAGATAAATTTTTCCAGTTGATCCAGCTGAGCTCGTTGTCTTGACAATAAGCGTTGTTGTTGCCCATTTGGGTACGGCCGATTTCATCACCGGCACAAATCAACGGTACGCCGCGCGACAAAATGCTGGCCGACATCATGGATTTGATGCGGCGATAAGCGATATTTTCATCACTTGAGACCGAAGAGGCATTGTCGTTTGAGCCGTCGTTGTTGTTTTCGTTATTTGCCCAGTTGTTTTTTTGGTTGTAATGGACGACATCATATGCCGTAAATCCGTCATGGACTGCAATAAAACGGATATATTTGGTTTGTTTTTGGTCATGATACAAGCCTTCACCGCCTGAAATATGTCCGGCCATTTGAGGTACAACATTTTCATCACCGCGATAAAAGCGGCGGACAGATTCTTTGTGCTTATCGTTCCACTCCATCATGCCATCCATTTGTCCGCGATAATAACCGCCGGTCGCGCTCCACGGTTCACCGCTGATTTTGACGCCGCTTTTATGGGCAATACGGCGGATTGTTTGCATAAAAGGGTTGTTTGCATCAAAGCGTGTGTTGCCATCCAAGGCACAATCGCCCGCCAAATCAAAACGAAAGCCGTCAACGCCCAATGTATCCGAAAAATAGGTAAGCGAATCGGCAAGCATTTTTTGTGTGATATATGTGTTTGTGTTCATCGAATTGCCGCACCCCGTCGTGTTAATCAGGCGATTGTCTTGATCCATACGATAATAACTCGGTGCATCAAGGCCTTTATAAGAAATCAGGTTGTGTGTCATTCCGAATTCACCGGTGTGATTATAAACGACGTCAAGCCCGACTTCAATGCCGGCTTTATGAAGTTCGTTGACCATATACTTAAAATCTTCTGTTGTGCCGAAACGTTTATCAAGTGCAAAATGGTTGATCGGATTGTAGCCCCAATAGTCGCTGAGACCTTTGTCTTTTTTAAGCTGCAGGCCGCCGCATGTGGTTGTGACCGGCATCAGTTCAAGATGTGTGATGCCGAGCGTTTTTAAATAAGCAATGACTTTCGGGTGCGCAAAGGCTGAAAATTTGCCGCGGATTTGCTCGGGTAATTCTTCATTTAATGCAGAAAAGCCTTTGACGCTTGCCTCATAAATAATCGTATCTTTCCATTGTGTTTTCGGTTTTTGATGCAAATAAGGATATTTTTGCTTATCTGCTTTCGGGTCATCAAAAACAACGACTGATTTTGGAACAACGTGCGCACTGTCAAGATTGTTGTCAAGGCAAAGCGCCGGATTTTCCCAATCCGTGATTGAAGCGGACAATTCCTTTGCGAACGGGTCGACAAGAAGTTTGTGAGCGTTAAAATAAAGGCCTTTTAACGGACTAAATTCACCATGAGCGCGATAGCCGTATTTTTGGCCGGGCTTAACGCCTTTGAAAGTGCCGGACCAAATATTGTTTTCATCTTTTTTAAGTTCAAAACGCTTTTCTTGCTTTTCATCATCTGAAAAAAAGCAAAGTTCTATTTTTTGTGCATTTGCCGAAAACACCGAAAATTGGACTTCATCACCGATTTGCTTAACGCCGACGAAAAAATCTTTTGCCATATTAAACCCCACATGAAAGGTACTTTAAACATGCTAAAGAGAATAGCATTTTTTTGATTTGTTGTCAATGAGGTTGTTTGGACAGCAAGGTTTAATCCTCAATTATTTATAAAAAAAGACTATGACTAAAGACATAGTTTTTTTTATTTGACAACCCCGTTTTTATATGTTCTAATGAGCATCAGATGAAGGGTGACCTTTATTTAGCGTCTTGATTTGGCGCGGGGCTTTAACCGGCTTTCTAACTACAGACAGTGATGGATAACACTGGTTTTTAGTGTTGTTTTTGTTTTTTAAAAACACACTGTTATCCCCGATAACGGGTCGGGGGGCTGATGGCGAATGTTCAGGGTTTTCCCAAAGGTCATCAGGGTCATTTTCTGTAGTATGATTGGTTAACTTGCCCGGCCGCTTAACTCAAGAGGCGGTTATTTGGTATAAACTTTTATAAAAGGAAAACGAAAATGAAAAATAATCAATCAGGTCGTTC